>JANXVP010000420.1 GCA_025351615.1 Ramlibacter sp.
TTCAAGCCGGCGATTGTCGCAAAAAAAGTGCCGGCGACCGGCGTGGACGGATGTTACGGCACCTGTCACCGGGCCTTTGAGCGCTTGCCGTCACGGCTCTGGTACGGGCTGGGAAGGCAGCTTCCTTGGTGCCGTTGGGTCCGCCCATGTCGTCGCTCCTTGGTTGAAGTCGCGGCCTTGGCGCCGCAGTGCCTCGAATTCTGGTCGGGCGGGCCCTGGCCAACAGTCGGAAACAGCCAGTACGATTTGTAGGGAAGGTTTGATTTCACCAGTCCGCCTCCGGCGCAGGGGGCAGGTGGGTCAAGTCATGCTAATAATGTTTCATGCGAATCCGCACCCACCTGACGTTCATGGCCGCAGCCGTTTTGCTGCCGGTTGTTCTCGCTTCGGCCATCGCGCTCGGAAAAATCCGCGACGGCGAGCGCGAAGCAGCGCTGCGGGGCTTGCGCGAAAGCGTCCGCGCGACGGCGCTGATGGTCGATCGCGACGCGCAGGGCTCCCTGTCGGCCCTCAACGCGCTAGGTAACTCTGCGCATCTGGAGACGGGAAACCTCCAGGGGTTCTACGATCAGGCCGCGGCGGTAAGCCGTTTGCCGGATGTCTGGACGCTGTTGCTCGACGACCAGGGGCGGCAGCTTGTGAACACCGTCGTGCCGTTCGGGACCCCGCTGCCCGGGTCTGGCGCGCGCGAGCGTGTCGCGCAGGTCCTGACCACGGGCAAGCCGATGGTCACCGGCCTGGAGTTGGGCCCGCTGACGGGAAGACTGCGCATGACGATCTACGTTCCCGCGCTGGCGGCAGGCGGCAAGTCGTTCGTGGTCGCCCAGGCCTTTTCCGTCGAGCACTGGCGCAAGATCGCCCAGCACGAGGAGATTCCCCCGGACTGGATCGTCGCGGTCATCGACCGGCAGGGAAAATTCATCGCCCGCAGCCACAACCCGTCCGGACTGGTTGTCCAACCAGCGCGAACCGAGCTGGTTGCGGCGGCCGCGAAGGCCGACGCCGGCCTGATACGCCATTCGACGCTGGAGGGCATCGAGGCCTATGACGCGTTTGATCATTCGGAGCTGACCGGCTGGACCATCGCGGTGGCCGCGCCGACCGAATCGGTGGACGGCCCGGCACGGCGCGCGCTGCTGCTGGCCCTGAGTGGGCTCGGACTTGCGGTCCTGGCTGCCATCGCGGTGGCGACCGCGTTCGGCCGGCAATTCATCGCCGCCATCGAGATGGGATGCCGCGCGGCCATCGCTCTGGGCCGGGGCGAGCAGCCGGTCGTTCGGCGCACTCCGCTGGATGAGGTCAACACCTTGAACCAGGCGCTGGTGGGCGCCGGAAACCTGCTGGAGGCGGAACGGATGTCGCGCAAGGCGGCGCAGTCGGAGCGGGAGCGGCTGCTCGCCAGCGAGATGTCGGCGCGGGAGGCCGCACAGGCGCAGAACGTGGCCAAGGACCAGTTTCTGGCCATGCTGGGGCACGAGCTGCGTAACCCGCTGGCCGCCATTTCGGGCGCGATCTCGCTGCTGGAGATTGGCGGCATGGAGCCCGAGCGGGCCGGCCGCTACCGCGACATCATCCGCCGCCAGAACCGGCACCTCGCACACATCATCAACGACCTGCTCGACGTCAGCCGGTTGATGGCCGGCAAGATCACGCTGGAGCGGCAGCCGCTGAACCTTGCGGATTGCGTCAACAGCTGCGTCGAGTCCCTGCGGGCCACCGAACGTGCGATCGGGTTCCGCATCGTCGTGCGGGCCGCGCCGGTCTGGATCGACGGCGACGCGGTGCGGGTCGACCAGATCGTGAATAACCTGATCACCAATGCGCTGAAGTTTTCGCCGTCGGGCGGCGAGGTGCAGGTGGACGTGCGCGAGGACGGCGACCGTGCCGTGGTGACGGTGCAGGACTGCGGTGCGGGCATGGACCCGGAGCTGTTGCCGCTGGTGTTCGATCCGTTTTTCCAGGGGCCGCAACCGTCCAACCGAACGCAGAGCGGCCTGGGCATCGGGCTGGCGCTGGTGCGGCAGCTGACACGATTGCACGGCGGGGATGTGTCGGCATCCAGCCCCGGCCTGGGGCAAGGCAGCCGTTTCACTTTCTGGATGCCGCGGATCCCGGCGCCTGTGGCCGGTACCCCGACCAGCCGCCTGCTCGTGTCCAGCCAGCGCACCCTGGTCTACGTCGAGGACAACGAGGACGCCCGCGCCACGATGGCGGAGCTGCTGCGTTCCTTCGGTTATGAGGTGGTCGAAGTACCGGACGGCAAAAGCGTATTGGCCGCCGTGCTCGCCACCCAGCCCGACGCGGTGCTGGTCGACATCGGTCTTCCCGACATCGACGGGTATGAAGTGGCGCGCCGCCTGCGCGCCAACCCGTCGACCCAGTCCATTCCGCTCATTGCCTTGACCGGCTATGGCCAGCTGCGTGACAAGGAGGCGGCGGCGCTGGCCGGCTTCAACTTGCACCTGGTCAAGCCCGTCGATCCGGCCAGCGTGCTCCAGGCGGTGGAGCAAGTGCTCGCGAAATCCGCGGCGATCGAAGACTAGGTCGTCCCACCGCTGCGCGGGCGGGCGCTATTTCGCGGGAGCCGACTGCCCGTCGGGCGGGGCTGCGGGCAAGTCGTGGCGCAACGGATCGGCATAGTCGGCGCTGACCTTGTGGCGGGTCAATTCGCGCAGGTGCTCGATCACGCTGGCCGAGCCCTCACCGGAGCGGGCGCCCGCCAGCGACCCGTCCGCATTGCGGTACTGGGCCAGAGTCGCTTCCAGCTTCTTGCGGTCGCGCTCTTCGGAGGTCAGCAGGTCGGAGACGACCTTGAGGTCTTCGCTCGCATCCCGCAATTTTTCTTCGACGATCTCGTTATGGGTCACCGCTTCCGCCAACTCCGCATCGCTGACGCTTTCGGCAAGCTTGTCGGTGATCACGAGATTGGCCAGGTGCAGTTCGGCTTCGGCCAGCTGGATGTCGCCCCGCACCTTCTGGGTCCTGGTTTTCGCGCTGGCGACACGGTTGCCAATCAGGTGGCGCGGGGGTTTGGGCGGGCGGGCCATGGTGGTATTTTGCTTGAAACCCGGCTGAGTTGCCAGGCAGGGCGAATTCGCCTCATCGATGGTCT
>JANXVP010000442.1 GCA_025351615.1 Ramlibacter sp.
CCCAATGCCAGGGCCAGTCCCCCGATGCCACCACCGACGATTGCGATCTTCATGCTTGCAATGCTCTCAATTTGCGGTGATGCCCTGGGACTTGATCAGCCGGGCCCAGCGGGCCGCGTCCTGTTCCACCAGCCGGCGAAACTCCTCGGGCGTGCTGCTCGCCGGATCCATGCCCTGGGTCTCGAACGCGGCACGCACCTCCGGCAGCGCCAGGATCTCCCTGAGCTCGTGGTTCAGGTGAGCGACGAATTCGGGTGCGGTGCCCGGCGGCGCGAAGATGCCGAACCACATCGCGACATTGATGTTGCCGGCATGCGCCTCGGCCAGCGTCGGCACCTGCGGCAGCAGCGGATGGCGCTGGTCGCTGCCGATCGCTAGCGCGACCAGCTTTCCCGCCTTCAGGTGCGGCAGCGCCACGTGGATCGGCAGGAACATGGTGTCGACCTGGCCGCCCAACAGGTCGGTCAGCGCGCCGGCAGTGCCGCGATACGGAATATGCGTGAGGAAGGTGCCGGTGGTCGCCTTGAACAGTTCCATGGACAGGTGATGCGGGGTGCCGACGCCGGGCGAGGCGTAGTTGATGCGGCCGGGACGGGCCCGGGCCGCCTGGATCAGGTCGGCGGCCGTCCTGAAGCCGGTGGCCGGATTGGTCACCAGCAGCAGTTGGCCCCAGCTGGTGAGCGACACCGGCACCAGGTCCTTGATCGGGTCGAACGGGAGTTTCGGGTACAGGCTGCGGTTCATCACCAGGGTGTTGACGCTGACCAGCAGCGTCTGCCCGTTCGGGGCAGCGCGCACCACGGCCTCTGTGCCGATATTGCCCGACGCCCCGGCGCGGTTGTCGACCAGCACCGGGCGGCCCAGGCGCTCGCCGAGCCTGGGGCCGACGGTGCGGGCGACGATGTCGATTCCGGTGCCGGGCGTAAACGGCACGATGAGGCGCAACGCAGGGCCGGCCGGCACTTGCGCCAAGGCACTGGCCGCGGCCGTCAGCCCCAGCGCGACGGCAATGGTTGAAAGAATGCGTATCAGCATGGGACGCACCTAGGGGAGGGCTTCCAGCCGGCGCTTGTTCATCTGCCACAGCAGGAAGCTGTAGCTGTCGGCGCTGACGGAACGGCCCTGGGCCGGAGTGCTGCCGATGCCGTGCCCGGCTTGCGCGTCGATGCGCAGCAACACGGGTCGGCCGCCGGTGCTCGCAACCTGCATGCGGGCCGCCGTCTTGGTGCTGTTCCAGGCGTCCACGCGAGGATCGTTCAAGCCGTGCACGAACATCACCGCGGGATAAGCCACGCCGTCCTTGACCTGGTGATAGGTACTCATCTCCAGCAGGCCGCGGAAGCCGTCGCTGTCCTTCACGGTCCCGAATTCCGAGATGTTGGTGATGCCGTTGGCCGTGTCTTCGGCACGGATCGCGTCCAGCATGCCGACGTGGATGACGGCAGCCGCGAAGAGTTGCGGCGCCTGCGTGATGGCCCGGCCCGCAAACACGCCGCCGGCACTGCCGCTCATGATCCCCAGCGTCGCAGGCGAAGCATAGCCCTGGTCGACCAGGGACTGGCCGCAGGCGATCGCGTCCTTCCAGGTGTTGGGCTTGTTCAGCTTGCTCCCCGCCATGCGCCAGGAATCGCCGTACACGCCGCTGCCGCGCACGTTGGCCACCGCCAGCACGCCACCCTGCTCGAGCCACGCGATATTGCCCGTGCGAAAGCCCGCGGTTTCGCTATGGCCGTACGACCCGTAGCCCAGCAGCAGCGTCGGGTTGGCGCCGTCCAGCTTCAGCCCCTGGCGGTGCAGGATGGTCATGGGCACCATCACGCCGTCGTGGCTGCGAACCAGCACGTCGCGCACGACCACCTCCGGCAAACCGGCAGGTGCGGTGGTTTCGAACCCCGGCGCTGGCCGCGAGCTGTCGCCCTGCAGCAGATAGCTGCGTCCGGGCTGGGTCCAGCCGGCCAGCGAGAAGATGAAATCGGAATGCGCGTGGGCCGGATCGCCGGCAATGCTGGCGGCGCCCGCGAACGGCAGCGAAACCGCGCGCCCTGTGTTGTCGCCCGGCGCATATGTGCGAAGGCCGATGGTCGCGCCCTGCCGGACCCGGGCCAGCAGCCGGCCCCGCCCCAGCACGAAGCCTTCGAACAGCCCGTCGGCGGGCGGCACCGCGGCGATCCTGGCAGCGCGCAGCTGCGGCCGGCGCAGGTCGAGCTTCATGATCCGGAACCGCGGCGCCTGGACCTTGGTCCGGTAGTAGAGATCGTTGCCCTGCAGCTCCATCTCGACCAGGTGGTCGTCGAAGCCGGCGATCCGGCGCCACGGCACAGCGCCCCCGGCCGCAAGGTCATCCACACGGGCAACAAAAACCGACCCTTCCGGTTGCGTGGTGTCGTTGGTCGCCGCAATCACCCAGGGGCTGCCAGGCGTAAACAGCAGCCGGCCATTGTCCAGGCGCTGCAGGCCGAGGTCGCGGTTGATGGTCGGGCCGAACACGGCACGCGCCTGCGCGGGCGCATCGCCCAGCCTGAGCAGATAGACCGCGGGATCCAGGTAGGTCTCGCTGGGTGCGGCATCCGCAGACAGCTGGCGCAGCTGGTTGTAGGTGATGGCGCGGCTGTCCGGCAGCCAGGCCACGCCGTCGGCCGGCACGCGCGGAACCGGGGTCCCGACCTGCTGGCCGGTGCGCACGTCCAGCACATACAACGACGCGTCTTCCGAGCCGCCGGCCGAGAGGCCGTAAGCGACATAGCGTCCGTCCCAGGAAGGCACGAAATAGTTGACCGCATGCGGCACGCCGGTGCGCTGCGCCTGGACATCGGGATCGACCAGAAGCTTTTCGACACCATCGAGGCGGTCGCGCATGACCAGCTTCACCTGGCGGTCATTGCGCCCGCGCAGCAGATAGAACAGCTTTCCGCCGGCGCTTCGCACGAGGTCGAATCGGCGGTCGCCCAGGCCCTCGTCCAGTTCGGCCAGCCGCTGCTCGAAGCGGGCCCGGCCCTCGATCCGGTCGAGCACGCCGCGCGACCAGGCGCCCTGCGCGCCGAGCCACGACTGCACCTGCGGATCGGCCAGGTTCTCCATGTAGCGGTAAGGATCATGCACGGTCTCGCCGTGCCAGATGTCGACCTGGTCGCGCACCGGTGCCACTGGCGGCGCCGTCTGCGCGAGGACGACTGCCACAGGCAGCGCCAAGACCAGGAATGCGCCGATGCGGCGCCAGCTGTTGCTCTTCAAATCCGCTCTCCGTTTATCGGTTCGCGGATGCTATGCCCCAGCGAACCATGGCCGCCTCATCGCTTACCCGGGCGTCGACCCAATACGCGCCCCCGGGCGTCTGTTCTTTTTTCCAGAACGGCGCCTGCGTCTTGAGGTAGTCCATCAGGAATTCACAGGCCTGGAAGCTCTGGCCGCGGTGGGCCGAGCTCACCGCGACCAGCACGATCTGGTCGGCCGGCTGCAACAGGCCGATCCGGTGCACTATGCGCGCGCCACGGATGTCGAAGCGCCGGTGCGCCTCGTCGATCATGGCCTCGATGGTCTTTTCGGTCATGCCGGGGTAGTGCTCCAGCTCCATGGTGCTGACGGCGACGCCGTCGCTGCGGTCCCGCACCGTGCCGATGAAACTGCAGACCGCTCCGACCTGCGCATCGCCGGCCCGCAGCCGGGCAATCTCCCGCGAGAGGTCGAAGTCGCCGGTCTGGATCGTGACGCGCGCCAGGTCCACGTCAGCCTCCGGTCACCGGTGGGAAGAAGGCCACTTCGCAGCCTTCGGACAAGAGGGCCGCTTCATCGCTCATCACCTGGTTCAGCGCGGCCCGCACCGCCTTGCCGCGCGCCAGGCTCTGGGCGTAAGCGCCGCCGCGGGCGAGCAGTTCGTCGCGCAATGCGCCCAGGCTGGTCGCGTCCGTGTCGACGGCTTCACTGCCCTGCCCCAGCGCCTCGCGGATCGACGCGAAATACCGGATCGTCAATTTCATTGCACCAGCTCCGCCAGCGACAGGAAACGCACGGTGTCACCGCGGGCAATGGCACGCCCGGCCGGGTTGTCGACCAGGCCGTCGGCCCAGCTGGCCGAGGTCAGCACCCCCGAACTCTGGTTGGGGAAGAGGTCCAGGCCGCCGTCCGGGTTGCGCCGGACCCGCAGGAACTCGCGCCGCCTGTCGCCACGCCAGTCGAAGTGCGCCGTCATGCCCACGCTGTGCGGCGCCAACCGGGTCGCACCCTGCAGACGCAGCACGAAGGGGCGCACCAGCAGCACGAAGGTCACGAAGCTGGACACCGGGTTGCCGGGCAGGCCGATGAAATGCGCGTCCCCTACCTTTCCGTACGCAAAGGGCTTGCCAGGCTTCATCGCGATCTGCCAGAAGTCCAGCCGCCCCAGCGTCTGGACTGCCGGCTTGATGTGGTCTTCTTCGCCGACCGACACACCGCCGCTGGTGAGGATCAGGTCGTGGTCGCCCGCGGCCTGGCGCAGAGCATCGACGGTGGCGTCCCGGCGATCCGGAACCACGCCCAGGTCGGTGAGTTCGCACCCGAGCCTCTGCAGCAGCGCGCGCAGGAAAAAGCGGTTGGAGTTGTAGATCGTGCCGGGCTTCATCTGCCCGGGCGCCACCGCGCCCGGCATCACCAGTTCGTCCCCGGTGGAAAAAAGCGCCACCCGCGGGCGGCGCGCCACCTGCAGCCGGTCCAGGCCGATGTTGGCGGCCAGCCCGATGTCGGCCGGGCCGAGCCGCTGCCCTGCGGCCAGCACCACGGCGCCGCGCGTCACGTCTTCGCCCGCGCGGCGAATCCACTGGCCCGGCACCGGCACGCGGTTGATGCGGACAGCCGGCTGGCCGCCGGGTGGCGCAGCGAACTGCCCGCCCACCGGCTCGCAATCTTCCTGCATCACGATGGCGTCCGCGCCCTGCGGCACCTGGGCCCCGGTGAAGAGACGGGCGGCGCTACCCGGCGCCAGCGGCAGGGCCGGGGCGCCGGCGGCAATCCGCTGGCTCACCGGCAGCACCACACCCTCGCCGCCAATCTCGACGCTGCGCACCGCATAGCCATCCATCGCGCTGTTGTCTTGCGGCGGCACCTGCAGCGCGGACACGCAGTCCCGGGCCAGCACCCGGCCGTCGGCCTCGAAAGTGGAAACCGTCTCGCCGCCCGCGAGCGGATGCGCGTGGGCGAGTAATTCCGACAGCGCGTCGTCCAGCGCCGTGAGGGCCGGCGGCGGCGGGCGCGCGCTCATGAAGACGGGCTCATGAATACATCTCCGGGTCGTAGTCGAATCGATGGCCATTGTCGGCCAGCCAGTGCGCCACGCTGTCGGGATCGTTCAGATCCAGCACCGGGCGCAGGGTGGGCACCGGCAATTCCCCGGGCGAGTCGGTGGCGATGGCAATCACGAAATCATCGTCGGGATAGCGCGCCGGCTTGCCAGACGCAGCTCGCCAGACCTCGACCTTGGGCAGGTTGCTGTCCTTGAAACCCTCGACCAGCACCCAATCCACGTCGTACAACTCGGCCAGCAGGTGGTGCACGCTGAGCCGGCCCGGCTGTTCGAATTCGCGCATCAGGGCCAGCCGCAGGTCAGATGCGACGATCACTTCGAAGGCGCCGGCTTCGCGGTGCCGGTGCGTATCCTTGCCCGGCTGGTCGATGTCGAAGTCGTGGTGGGCGTGCTTGGCCACCGAGACCCGCAACCCCATTGCCCTGAGCGCCGGGATCAGGCGCTCGACCAGCGTGGTCTTGCCCGAACCGGAAAACCCCGAAAAGCCAGCGACTTTCATCGGCCCCCCGGATCAGCCGCAGTGGGCGGCAATGAAGCTTTTCACGGCCTCGACATCGGGCGGCAGGACGGTGACCCGCCGCGGCAGTTGCTCCAGGCCCTCGAAACGCGCCGGCCGGTCCGGTTCACGGCCCAGCGCCTCGACGATGGTGGCCGCGAACTTGATCGGCAACGCCGTCTCCAGGACGATCATCGGCACGCCCGGCTGGCGCTGCTCGCGGGCGACTTTCAGGCCGTCCGCGGTATGGGTGTCGATCACGATGCCGAAGCGCCCGAAGGTGTCGCGGATGGTGGCCAGCCGGTCGGCGTGGGTGCTCTTGCCGCTGACGAACCCGAAACGTTCGCGTGCATTGCGAAATGCCGGATCGGCGCTCAAGTCGAACCGGCCCGAGCCCGCGAGCTGCTCGCCGAACAGCGACTTGACGCGATCGCCGTCGCGTCCCAGCAGGTCGAACACGAAGCGCTCGAAGTTGCTCGCCTTGGAAATGTCCATCGACGGACTGGAGGTTTCGTGCGTGTCGGCGGCCGCCCGCACCCGGTAGACGCCAGTGCGAAAGAACTCGTCGAGCACGTCGTTCTCATTGGTCGCCAGCACCAACCGCTCGATCGGCAGTCCCATCATCCGCGCCACATGGCCGGCGCAGATGTTGCCGAAATTGCCGGAGGGCACGGCGAAGCTGACAGTGGGACGAGACGGAGCTTTCGCCGCAAGCGTGGGGGCCGCATTCGTTGCCTGGAAATAACCCGCGAAGTAATACACGACCTGCGCCATCAGCCGGGCCCAGTTGATCGAGTTGACGGTGCCGATGCGGTACCTGCGCTTGAACGCGGCGTCGCTGGAGACGGCCTTGACGATGTCCTGGCAATCGTCGAACACGCCCTCGAGCGCGAGGTTGTGGATGTTCGCATCCAGCAGGCTGAACATCTGCGCCTGCTGGAACGGACTCATGCGGCCGTGCGGCGACGTCATGAAGACGCGAACACCGTGCTTGCCTCGCATCGCGTACTCGGCGGCGCTGCCGGTATCGCCCGAGGTGGCGCCCAGGATGTTGAGCTGTTCGCCCCGGCGCGCCAGCTCGTACTCGAACAGGTTGCCCAGCAGTTGCATCGCCATGTCCTTGAAGGCCAGCGTCGGGCCGTTGGACAACGCCTCGAGATACAAGGGCGCCTGTGCTGAGCCGGGCGCGTCCTCCAGCTTCTTGAGCGAAACAATTTCCCTGGTGCCGAACACCTGCTCGGTGTAGGTCTTGCGGCAGATCGCCCGCAGGTCGTCCGCCGGAATGTCGTCGATGAAGAGCGAGAGGATTGCGAAAGCCAGATCCGCATACGGCAGGGCGCGCCACTGCTCCAACGTGGCCGCGTCCACCTCCGGATAACGCTCCGGCAGGTACAGGCCGCCATCGGGGGCCAGGCCCTCTAGCAGGATCTCGCAAAACTGCTTGCGGTCCGCATGGCCACGCGTCGAAACATAAAGCATCAGGCCAGTTCTTCCTTGCGGATGCGCACGATCGGCGCCAACACGGTGGGCAGGTCCTGCATCTGCGCGATCACTTCGTTCATCGTGCCTTCGCGCACGCTGTGTGTCAGGATGATCAGGTCGGTTTGCGCAACGCTGCGCCCGCCCTCCAACGGCTGGCACTCCCCGGCCACCTGGTCTGCCTCCCGCTGGAGCATGGCGTCGATGCTGATGTCGGCCGCCGCCAGCAGGCCCGTCACCCTGGCCAGGACGCCGGCTTCATCCGCGACGCGCAGCCGCAGGTAATAGCTGGTCACCACCTCGCTCATCGGCAACACCGGCGCATCGCTCATCGCGTCGGGCTGGAACGCCAGGTGCGGCACGCGGTGCGCTGCGTCGACGGTGTGCAGGCGCGTGACGTCGACCAGGTCGGCGATGACCGCGCTGGCGGTGGGCTCGCTGCCTGCCCCTTTGCCGTAGTACAGCGTGGTGCCGACGGCGTCGCCCTGCACCATCACGGCATTCATTGCGCCTTCGACATTGGCGATCAGGCGCTTGCTGGGCACCAGGCTGGGGTGCACGCGTAGCTCCACCCCCCTGGCCGTGCGTTTCGTGATCCCCAGCAGCTTGATGCGGTAGCCGAGCTGCTCGGCATAGCGGATGTCCTGCGCGCCCAGCCGGGTGATGCCCTCGACATAGGCCTTGTCGAACTGCACCGGAATGCCGAAGGCGATGGCCGACATGATCGTGGCCTTGTGCGCAGCGTCGACGCCTTCGATGTCGAAGGTCGGGTCAGCCTCGGCATAGCCCAGGCGCTGCGCCTCCTTGAGTGCGACGTCGAAGTCCAGCCCCTTGTCGCGCATTTCGGACAGGATGAAATTCGTGGTTCCGTTGATGATGCCGGCGATCCACTCGATGCTGTTGGCGGTCAGGCCTTCGCGCAGCGCCTTGATGATCGGGATGCCGCCGGCCACGGCCGCCTCGAACGCGACCATCACGCCCTTGCGGTGCGCAGCCGCGAAGATTTCCGTGCCGTGGACCGCGAGCAAGGCCTTGTTGGCGGTGACCACATGCTTGCCGGCTTCGATGGCTTCCATCACGAGTTGCCGTGCGATGCCGTAGCCGCCGATCAGCTCTACGACGATGTCGATCTCCGGATTGGCGATGACAGCGCGGGCGTCGCTGACGACCTCGACACCATTGCCCACCAGCGACCGCGCCCGCGCGGTATCGAGGTCAGCCACCATCGTGATCTCGATACCGCGGCCGGCGCGCCGCAGGATTTCATGCTGGTTGCGCTTCAGGACATTGAAGACACCGGTGCCGACGGTGCCGATCCCCAGCAGCCCGACCTGGATTGCTTTCATCGTGACGTGCGCTTTCTGTAGCTGGCGAGAAACTTCGCGATCCGCCCAATGGCCTCGCGCAGGTCGTCTTCATGGGGCAGGAAGACGATCCGGAAATGGTCGGGGGAGGCCCAGTTGAAGCCTGTGCCCTGCACCAGCATGACCCGCGTCTCCTGCAGCAGTTCGAGAAAGAACTGGCGGTCGTCCTGGATCGGGTACATCGCCGGGTCAAGACGCGGAAACATGTACAGCGCAGCCTGCGGCTTGAC
>JANXVP010000541.1 GCA_025351615.1 Ramlibacter sp.
CCGCCTGATCCGGCGGTCTCGGGAAAGTCGCTGTCGCCCAGCAGCATGCTGACCTTGTCGATCGGCAGGCCCAGCATCTCGGCCGCAATCTGCGTGAAGACGGTGTAGCTGCCGGTGCCGATGTCGGTCATCGACATTTTCGCCTCCAGGGTGCCGTCGCCCTTGAGCATGACTTTGCACTTCGACGGCCGCAGCAGATTGCTGCGGGCGGCGGCGGACATGCCCATGCCCACCAGCCAACGGCCGTCACGCACCTGTCCGGGCTGCGGATTGCGCTGGTCCCAGCCGAAGCGCCGGGCGCCTTCCTGCATGCACGGGACCAGTTGCCGGGTCGAAAACGGGATTTTCTTTTCGGGGTCCAGCCGCGGCTCGTTGCGCAACCGCAATTCGACCGGGTCCAGCTTCAACGCGTGCGCCAGTTCGTCCATCGCGCCCTCCAGCGCCAGCAAGCCCACGCCCTCGCCCGGAGCCCGGGTGGAATCGGAGACCGGCAGGTCCAGCCGCACACTGCGGTGTTTCGTCATCCGGTTGTCGCCGGCGTAAAGCGAGCGGCTGCAGTTGGCGGCGCTTTCGAAATAGTCGTCGAAGCGCGCACTGTGCGACCACGATTCATGCGCGATGGCCGTCAACATGCCTTCCCTGGTCGCGCCCAGGCGCAGCCGCTGGATGGTGTCGGTGCGATGCGTCGTGACGTGGAACATCTGCTGGCGCGTCAGCGCGGTCTTCACCGGCCGCTTGAGTTCGCGCGCAGCCAGAGCGCTCAGCAGCACGTCGGCAAAAATTGGCAGCTTGCCACCGAAGCCGCCGCCGATGTAGCGGCTGACGATACGCACTTTTTCGTTCGGAATCTGCAGGGTGCTGGCAACGCATTTCTGCGCGCTCTCAAGCAATTGCGACGAGCAGTGGATAACGACCCGCTCACCCTCCCACCATGCGAGCGCCGCGTGTGGCTCCATCTGCGCATGGATGTGCACCGGCGTGGTGAAAGTGGCATCGACCTTCACCAGCGCCGCGTCAAAGGCCCTGGCGAAATCACCGACCGCGGTGTCGGGCTCGCGACCCTCGCCGCCCTTGGGTTTCTCGGCCTTCGCCAAATTCTGCTTGAGCTCGTACTCACCCTTCTGCGCTGCGTAGCTGACGTGCACGAGCTGCGCCGCGGCGCGCGCCTGCTCGAAGGTTTCGGCGACCACGAAGGCCACCGGCTCGCCGTAGTACTGCACCTGCGCGTCATTCAGGTAGGGCTTGGGCCGGGCGAAGCGGTCACTGCCCTCGAGCGACAAAGGTGCCTGCCTGGGCGCGTTGCGATGCGTCATCACCAGCAGCACGCCCGGCGCCCGCTCGGCCGCTGCCGTGTCGATGCGGGCGATGCGGCCCTTGGCAATGCTGCTCTCGACCACGAAGCCGTAAGCGGGCGCCGCGCTCTCCTTCACTTCGTAGGCGTAGGGCGCTGCGCCCATGACTTTGAGACGGCCGTCGACGCGGTCCATGGGCGCTCCGATGTGGCCGTTGCTGTTGCGGTCGATTGCGTTCGGCGGCGCGGGTTGGTTCATTTCCATGATGTTCTTCTTTCAGCTGCGGCTGGCTTCGGCCAGCACGCCGGCCAGCACGCGCCGCACCAGCGGGATCTTGAAATCGTTGTGGCCCTGCCCGCGGGCGCCGGCCAACACCGCGTCGGCCGCAGCGCCGAAGGCGGCGGAATCGGCCCTGGCGCCGGACAGGCGCGCTTCCGCCTCAGCCACTCGCCAGGGTTTGTGGGCCAGCCCGCCAAACGCCATCCGCGCCTGGCGCACCGTGCCGCCTTGCGCATCGACGATGGCCGCCACCGACACCAGCGCGAAGGCATAGGAGGCGCGATCACGCACCTTGCGGTACAGCTGGCGTCCCGGCGGCGGCGGCGGCAACGTCACCCCAGTAATGAATTCACCCGGCTGCAAACTGGTTTCGACCTGCGGCGTCTGGCCCGGCAACCGATGGAAATCGGCGATCGGGATGACACGGCGCGCGCCCTGCGGCGACACCGTCTCGACCTGGGCGTCGAGCACCCGCATCGCGATCGCCATGTCGGATGGATGAACCGCGATGCACTGCTCGCTGGTGCCGACCACCGCGTGCATGCGATTGAAGCCGCCGATGGCCGAACAACCCGAGCCCGGCTCCCGCTTATTGCACGGCTTGCTGGAGTCGTAGAAGTAGTAGCAGCGTGTCCGCTGCAGCAGATTGCCGCCGGTGGTGGCCTTGTTGCGCAACTGGCCGGAAGCGCCGGCCAGCAGTGCGCGGCTGAGCACCGGGTAGCGCTGACGCACCTGCATGTCGGCAGCCAGGTCGCTGTTGCGCACCATGGCGCCGATGCGCAGGCCGCCGTCGGCAATCTGCTCGATCCGGTCGAGACCGATGCGGTTGACGTCGACCAGGTGCGCCGGCGTTTCGACCTGGAGCTTCATCAGGTCCAGCAGATTGGTGCCGCCAGCGATGAACTTGGCGCCGGGTTTCGCGGCAACCGCCCGGGCCGCCGCCTCGGGCGTAGCCACGCGTTCGTAGGTGAACGTTTTCATGCGCGGCCTCCCGCGACTTGCGCGATCGCCGCGACGATGTTGGGGTAGGCGCTGCAACGGCAGATGTTGCCGCTCATGCGTTCGCGGATCTCTGCTGTCGACAAGACCGGCTGTTGCAGCAGGTCCATCGTCAGCTGGCTGGGCATGCCGGCCTTCACCTCCGCCAGCATCCCGGCCGCCGAACAAATCTGGCCGGGCGTGCAATAGCCGCACTGGAAGCCGTCATGCTTCAGGAAAGCCTGCTGCAGCGGATGCAAACCAGCCGGCCCCGAGCCGGTCGAAGGACCCGTTGCGAAGCCTTCGATGGTGGTGATGGCCTGGCCATCGTGCATCACCGCCAGAGTGAGGCAGGAGTTGATCCGCCGGCCGTCGACCAGCACGGTGCAGGCGCCGCACTGGCCGTGGTCGCAGCCCTTCTTGGTGCCGGTCAGCCCGAGCCGCTCACGCAGCGCATCGAGCAAGGTGGTTCGCGCATCGACCGTCAAGTCGTGCCGCACGCCGTTGACGTCGAGCGCCAGCCGCAGCAGTTGCGGTACTGGTTCGGCCGGGACAAAAGTTGCAGCTGGAGACTGGGCACCTGCGGGCAAGGCCACCGGCCCGGCTGCCATGGCCGTCGCCGCGCACAACACCTCGCGTCGCGTCACGCCGACGCCGGGGTGGTCGCTATGTTCGTTCATGGAATCTCCTTTGAGGCGCCAGTCTAGGCAGTGCGCCTCGCCTGCGGCTGCGGGTTCGGCTCACAACGCCGTGCGGAGATTCCTACAAGCCCGGCAGTGCGGCGCGCAGTATCCTGAGAAAAAAGGACCCGCCATGAAGCCACTCGCCCACCTGTTCGCCGCGCCGCTGTTGCTCATCATCACTGCCTGTACCGGGACGCTGGCACCGGCGCCAGCGCCGTCCGGCCAAGGCGGCAACGAATGCAAAGCCGCCGATGCGCAGTTCGCGGTCGGGCAAAGCGCCGATGCTGCGCTGCTTGAGCAGGCCCGCCAGCGCTCCGGCTCGCGCATTGCGCGCATCCTTCGCCCCGGCCAGATGGTGACCATGGAATACAGCGCCGAGCGCCTCAACCTGGATGTCGACGCCAGCGGCAAGGTGGCGAGCGTGCGCTGCGGTTAGGGCCGGCGGTATCGGCCAGCCTCAGTGGGCCTTGTCCCAGTTCTCGCCGACACCGATCTCGGCCAGCAGCGGCACCTTGAGCTCGGCGACGCCTGCCATCAGCCGCGGGATCTCGAGGGTGAGCCACTCGACTTCCGCGTCGGGCACTTCGAAGACCAGTTCGTCGTGCACCTGCATGATCATCCTGGTGCCGCGCTGCTGCTGGTCGAGCACATCCTGCACCTTGACCATCGACAGCTTGATCAGGTCGGCCGCCGTGCCCTGCATCGGCGCGTTGATCGCGGCCCGCTCGGCACCGCCCCGGCGCGGCCCGTTGGGCGAATTGATTTCCGGCAGGTACAGCCGCCGCCCGAACACGGTTTCGACATAGCCCTTGCTCTTGGCGGAGAGCCGGGTTTCGTCCATGTACTGCTTGACGCCCGAGAAGCGCACGAAATAGCGTTCGATATAGCTCTGCGCCGCGGCGCGGTCGATGCCCAGGTTGGCCGCCAGGCCGAAGGCGCTCATGCCGTAGATGAGACCGAAGTTGATCACCTTGGCGAAGCGACGCTGTTCGGCCGTGACTGCTTCGAGATCACCGCCCGCGAACACTTCGGCCGCGGTGGCGCGGTGCACGTCGATGCCCGCGGCGAAGGCTTGCAGCAGCCCTGCGTCGGCCGACAGGTGCGCCATGATGCGCAGCTCGATCTGCGAGTAGTCGGCCGAAAGGATCTTCGCGCCTTCGGGTGCGATGAAGGCTTCGCGCACGCGCCGGC
>JANXVP010000512.1 GCA_025351615.1 Ramlibacter sp.
CAGCGCTGCGTCGATCCAGGCCTTGACGCCAGGCAGGGCGCAGATTCGCCCCAGGTAGTCGGCGATTGGCGGCGCCACGGGAAGCCCGTAATTTCGCAGGCGGATGCAGACCGGCGCGAAGTAGGCGTCGGCCGCGCAGAACGCGCCGAACAGCATCGGGCCGCGGTATTGCTCCAGCAGGTCAGTCCACATCGAGACGATCCGTTCCACGTCTGCGCGCAGTGCGGGCTGCTCCCGCCAGAGCTTCTCGCCAACCGTCGGCAGCGACGCCTCGATGTTCATCGGACAGTGGCTGCGCAACGCGGAAAAACCGGAATGCATCTCGGCACAGACGCTGCGGGCCCGCGCGCGAGCTTGCCGCTCCTGCGGCCAGAGGCCTTTGGCGGGAAACCGCTCGGCTAGGTATTCCATGATGGCCAGGGTGTCCCAGACGGCGAAGCCGTCATCGAGCAGCACCGGAACCTTGCCGACCGGATTGACACCAGCGAGTGCCCGCTTGAAGCCGGAGCCGGCCTCGAAGGAGTCAAAGCGCACGATCACTTCTTCGAACGGAATCTGCAGCTGTTTGAGCAGGACCCAGGGCCGCATGGACCA
Source organism: Ramlibacter sp. (assembly GCA_025351615.1). GTDB lineage: Bacteria > Pseudomonadota > Gammaproteobacteria > Burkholderiales > Burkholderiaceae_C > Ramlibacter. The sequence goes on from JANXVP010000512.1 coordinate 595, forward strand.
GGACGAATAGTTCTTGTTGCCGATATAGAGCTTGAGCATGGATGCCTCCTCAGGGAATGTCGCGGTTCAGTTCCGGCTGGCTTGCATCGCGCGGGCCGACCCGGCCCAGTCTCGCCTTGAGCGACTGCGGCTGGCCGGTAAGAAGAGCCGCGTAGGCGGTGGTGTTCGACAGCACCTTCTTGACGTAGTCGCGGGTCTCTGCAAACGGCACGTTCTCGGCCCAGATTGCGGCTTCCAGGACCGGCCCGTTGCGCCAGAGGCGCGGCCGGCCCGGCCCGGCGTTGTAAGCGGCAGCGGCCATGGCCATCGAACCGTTGAAATCCTCCAGCACCAGCTTGAGATAACCGGTGCCGATTGCGATATTGGTCTCACGATCGTTGAGCTGATCGACGCCGAAGCCGTTCATGCCAAGCTTGCGTGCCGTCCAGCGTGCCGTGGCTGGCATCACCTGCATCAAGCCGGACGCGCCGACGCTGGAACGCGCATCCATGACGAAGCGGCTTTCCTGGCGGATGAGGCCGTAGACATAGGCCGGATCGATGTTGATTTCCCGTGCACGGCGCAACACGGCGTCGCGGAACGGCATCGGAAACCGCTGCTCCTGATCGATTTCGGCTTTGGTGCGCTCGCTGGTGTTGATACATCGGTCCCAAAGTTCCCGATCGCATGCGAGCTGTGCCGCCGCCAGCAGTTCCCGGTCGGTCATGCCGCCCGGCTTCGCGAGATTGGTCGCATAGTTCCACTCGCGAACTCCTTCGGAACGCAGGCCCAGCACGATCGCGTAAATGCCGCGCCGCAGGCTGGGGTTTTGCCGCGCCATTTCTTTTTCGTCATCGGTGAGCGGTGCGGGTCGCTGTGGCGCGATGATTTTCTGGCCCAGTTCCTCGAGCGCAAGCTGTTCGTAGAATCCGCGCACCGAGGCGATCGATTCGAGCAGGCGCTGGGCTTCGGCGCGCTGCGCTTCTGCGCTGCCGGACCCGAGCAGGGCACGCGCCTTCCAGTAAACCCAGGTCGGCTCCTTGCGCCCGTCGTCGCTCATCGCGTTCACGGCCTGCAGCACCAGCGGCCACTGCGGCCCCTGCGCCGAGCGCAGGGCGGCGCGCGCCTTCCATCCCAGCATCTCGTCGGTGAGGTCGCCGTCGCGGGCAACCTTGCGGTAGTAATTGAGCGCATCGACGCTCAATTTGCCGGCTGCCTGTCGGCCGATGACCCCCCAGACCCAGTTGCGCTCCTCCTGCGACAACTGCGGCCCCCATTTGCTTTCGAGCAGCGCGGCGGCGCCTTCCTGGTCGGTGGTCGCCAGCCTGATCAACGCCAGCGTGACCATTTCGCGCCGCGTCTTCAACAGGGCAAGCCTTCCGCTGGTGAGGAATTTGGTCGGGCTGACTGTAAGGTCGCTCAACAGGCCCATCGCATTTGGCGCGACCATCTCGACCGCCGCTGCGGCTGCCCGCGGCCGGTTGGCCTCGGTCGCCAGGCGCGCCTTTCGCCACGCATCGTTGGGCGTCAGACGCTGGCCGCCCTGGCCGTCCGCCAGCAGGGTCCTGGCCGCCAGCGTACAGCCGTCGTCCGCTTCGCGTTGTGCATACCAGTTGCGGCGGACTTCCTCGGCCAGGCTGGCAGGTGCCGAAGCGCCGTCGCGAAGATGCTGGGCCAGCAGGTCGTAGCAGCGCACTTCGCGGTCGTCTTTCATGCGGTAGCGCGGAAACTCGGCGGCAAAAGCGGCGAAGTCGCGGCGCTGCCCCAGCACCAGCAGCCAGTCGTTGCGCAGCCGGTCTTCCTGATAAGTTCCGGCGTACTGGGTGAAGAACTGCTGGACCTCCTGCGGCGTGGCGCTATCGAGCCTCGCGCGCAATTCCCAGTAGGCCGCATAGGGCTCGAGAACATGGCCGCGCGCCAGGGGCAACAGTTGGCTCAGACGTTGCCGGTTTCCCTGCTTGAAAGCCTGATTCATGTCCAGGACGATCTCGTCGCGGGACTGGGCCGGGGCCTGACAGCTCAACGCTACCGCGATCAGTGCCAGAATCGTTGGTAACTTCATCGAGGGATTATGGACAAGGCGGAAGAAAAAAGGGCTTTGCGCAAGGAGCTCATCGAGCAGCGGCTGGCCCTGCCCGACCGCCAGGAGCGCTGCGATCTGTTGCAGCGGGTGATGCGCATCTGGCTGATTAACCGGCCCGACACCGTGATCGGCGCGTACTGGCCGATCAAGGGCGAATTCGATCCCTTGCCGGCGTTGCATCGCTGGAAGGAGGACGGTGAATTGCTCGATCAGCGCCAGCTGCGCCGCATCGGCCTGCCGGTGGTCGACAAGATGCACAAGACACTGAAGTTCCATGCCTGGCATCCGGGCTGTCCGATGGAGGAGGACGCGTACGGAATCCCGAAACCCAAGGACACCGAGGTGATCGTCCCGACCCTGTTGTTCGTGCCCTGCGTCGGCTACGGCCCAGGCGGTTACCGGCTCGGCTACGGCGGCGGTTTTTATGACCGGACCCTTGCCACCCTGCAACCCAGCCCGTACACGGTGGGACTGGGCTTCACGAACGGCTTTGTCGGAGACCTCGTGCCGGAGCCGCACGACATGCCGCTCGACGCCATTCTCAATGACAATGGGGAGGTCTGGCCCATGCCCGCGAGCCGTCAGTCGAGATAGTCGACGGTATCGGGGTCCGGCACCTCGCCGATGGTTTGACGGGTCGTTTTCGCCTGGGTCATCAGCCAGTCGCAGAAAGCCTTGATCTCCGGACGCTGGGCGCTGCGCGGTCCGACAATCAGCCAGTAGGCGTGCGGAGAGTCCATCCGCAGGTTCGGCAGCGGCTCGATCAGATCGCCGTTGGCCAGGCTCTCCGCGACCATCGGCAAGCGTGCCAGGACGACGCCCTGTCCGGTGAGTGCGGCCTGCACCATCTGGTAGGCATAGTTGAAGTGAAGCCAGCGTTTGGGGACCAGGCTGGATTGCTGCTGTTCGTCGAACCAGCGCCGCCAGGTGAGCCATTCCAGGTGCGTGCGGTGCGCGTCGCCCGCTTCGATCAGTGCGAACTGCGCCAGGTCCGCGGGCTGCTTGAGGGGCGGGCTGCTTTTGAGCAGCCAGGGACTGACAACCGGCGTGAGCTGCTCGCCGAACAGCCGCACGGCAGCTGGCGGCATGTGGGCCATCGGTCCATACCGCAGCGCGAGGTCGACGTCGGCCACATCGAGGTCGAGCGAAGCATCGGAGGCGTCGATGCGGATGTCAATCTCGGGGTGATCGCGCTGGAACTGCTCCAGCCGCGGGATCAGCCACATTGACGCGAACGACGCGAAGGTGGTGAGGGAGACGCTCTTGCGGCCCGCGCTCTGCCTGATCTGCCGCACTGCTGCGTCAATGCGCGGCAATGCGTTTGTCACCGCCAGCAGCAACTGCGCGCCCGCGCTTGTGAGTTCCACGGCCCGCGTGTGGCGCAGGAACAGGCTCACCCCCACTTCTTGTTCCAGCGACTGGATCTGCCGGCTCACTGCCGACTGCGTGAGCGCCATCTCTTCCGAAGCAGCGCGGAAATTGAGATGACGCACGACGGCTTCGAAAGCGCGCAGGTTGCCGGCGGAAATCGGCCGGCTGCGAAGGTGGGTCTGGGAGTGCTGCATGGGGACGAACCGGGCCTCGATTGATGCAATTTTGGAATCAATAGCCTACCGGCATTTCATTGGACTGCCAAGCGTGCGGGCACCATCATTCAATGAGAAAATCGCAATAGGGAACCTTCATGGTTTCGCCAGTTTTAAGGCAAATTCATGACTCGCAGCCCGGCTACCCGGGCACGTGGATGGTCGGCCCGCGGCGCGCCGTCACGCTTCAGCCGGGCGCGGCCGGCATCCTGTGCATCGCTGATGGAATGGTCTGGATCACCCTCGATGGGCCGCATCCGGGGCCGTTGAACGACCAGGGTGACCGGTTCCTGGCTGCCGGAGAGCGACTCCCGCTGTTGCGGGGGCAGCGGCTGGTGATTGAGGCGTTTGACCGGCGGCAGCCGGCCTGCTTCAGCTGGGATCCGTTGCCCCAGGAAAGCGCTCGCAGCCGCGGCCTCGCAGGGCAATTTGCAGCAGTCTTGGCAAAGTCACGGCGGGCCATGAATGAAGGATGGCAGCGGCGCTGGATGATCCGACGCTATCCGGGCGTGATGCCGGATCGATAATATCCGGGAGACGCGCGGTAGCGCCATTGCATCGCCCAAGCATCAGGAGACGCCCCATGTCCAAGGCCTTCGCCAGCCAGGCCGATCTGGCCCCCAGGAAGATCACTTTCGAACAACTCAGCGCCCACTGCTGGGCCTACACCGCCGAGGGCGATCCCAATTCCGGTGTCATCATCGGCGAGAAGTTCATTATGGTCAGCGACGCCACCGCCACGCCGACCGCCGCCCGCGACCTGATCGACCGGATTCGCAAAGTCAGTGACAAGCCGATCAAGTACGTGCTGCTCACGCATTACCACGCGGTGCGGGTGCTCGGCGCCAGCGCTTTCGCGGCACAAGGGGCGACCGAAGTGATCGCCAGTCAGGGCACGCTGGACCTGATCAGCGAGCGTGGCAAGCAAGACATGCAGTCGGAGATGGAGCGCTTCCCGCGCCTGTTCCGCGACGCGGCGTCGGTGCCGGGCCTGACCTGGCCGACCTTGGTCATCGGGGGTGGAAATCCCGTCGCTGGCGAACTTCCTGGCAAGCTGACCGTGGACCTCGGCGGCGTTCAGGTCCAGATCTGGCATCCCGGTCCGGGCCACACCCGCGGGGACACGATCGCCTGGGTTGAGGAGGAGAAGGTCCTGTTTTCCGGCGACCTGGTCGAGTACGAAGCGGGGGTATATACAGGCGATGCGCATCTCGAAGAATGGCCGGCGACGCTGGAAGCGCTGCGCGCCCTGCGCGCGGAGGCCATCGTTCCCGGCCGGGGTGAGGCGATGAAAGGCGCGGGCCAGGTGACGAAGGCTCTCGATTACACCAAGCGTTTCATCGAGACGCTGTTCGCGGCGGCCAGGGAGGCCGCGGCTGCCAACATGGACCTGAAAGCTGCGATGGCGCACACCCGCAAGTCGATGGATCCCGTGTTCGGCCATGTGTTCATCTATGAGCATTGCCTGCCGTTCGATGTCAGCCGGGCTTACGATGAAGCCAGGGGCATCAAGAACCCCAGAATCTGGACAGCCGAGCGCGACAAGGAAATGTGGACGGCATTGCAGTCCTGAGTCCTGTGCTCGTGGCGTGGGCGCAACGTGTAGGTTTCAGCCGACACCCGCGCCGTCTCGCGGCTGACAAATCCGGATCATGTCGCCTCCTAAGCTGATCGTGACAACGTTCAGGAGTTGACATGTTCCCAAGATCTTCCCCACGCGTGCTGCACCAGCAGCCCCCGCGCCACAGCGACCCGCAACAACAGCAGGCCGGTTCCACCGATTTCCAGCCCAAGCCTGCAGGCAAGCAGCAGCAAATTGGCGAAGGCAGTTACGAGGGCACCCGCGACTACGAGCAAAGAACCCAGGACTACCTGAAGAAGGGCACCGTGGAGGCCGATGCCGAAAGCGCCAAGCCGGGCTCTGCTGAAGAAGCCCGCAAGCTGGAGCAGGCGGAAGAGGAAGCGAAGTCCCATTCCAAGGGGGAGCGCTAGCCTTGCATCAAGGATTGCCGGCCCCGACCGTGCCTTGCGGCTGGGCCGCCATTTCTTCCAGATCGTGCCGGTATGCCCCCAGGCGCCTCACTGCATTGCTACGTTGCTTCGGCGTTGTGTTGTTGTGAAGCTCGGCGAGGTTCCGGCAGCCTTCCTGAATCATGGATTCCTGGTACCCCCGGTAGAGCGGGTCGGGAGATTCAAACGTCCTGAAGACCAGCCCATGAATAACCTTGCGGGCCTGCCCCAGCGGGACGGGCTGGCCGGCCAGCGATTCCAGTGTTTGCAGGATGTCCCGTTGGCGCCGCTGGCGGTCCTGCAAGTTCAGTTCCACGTCGAACAATGTGTGCGCGACCTGATTTCGCATGATCGTACGTTGCTGCTCACCGAGCGACCCGTAAATCATTTCGACCCGTTCGAGGTATTGCCTGAAGCGTTTTTCCCTCAGGTCCGCCGGCGATAGCCGGGTCCATTCCTCGCGATAGTCTGCATTGTTTCTTGCGTACTTGCGCTTCAGGTGGTCCAGTTGCCCGGAGCCCAGATTCAGGGCAAGTGTGACGACGGCGGGCTCGGCCTGGTCGGCCAGTGAAACGACGTGCTGGCGAACGGCTGGGACAAGTGCACATACAGCTTCGGCCGTGGTCTGGTCGGGCACGAGCCGCTCCACCTGCTGCAGCAAGGCGGCAAGCTGGGGCAACTCCTGTCGGCGGTGCCATTGCTGCAGGCGCCCCAGGTCCTCCCGCACCCTCTGTGCCTGCCCGTCGCTGAAGTCCAGATACCGATCCAGCCACCAGGCGCTGACCTGCGGCAGCGAGTTGTAGCCGAGCTTGATCGCGCTGCAGGCCGACAGGGCCACGACGGCGCTGACCAGACCGATAATCCGGGCAAGGTGCATGAGGCGGTGCATGAACAGCAAGGAATTCCTATGACAGCGTTGGATGTGGTCGTGATGGCCGCGGGCAAAGGCACGCGGATGAGGAGCCGGATACCCAAAGTGTTGCATCGATTGGCGGGCCGTGCACTGATTCAGCACGTTCTCGACACGGCTGCAGGTTTGCAGGCCCGCCGCGTGGTGGTGGTGACCGGCCACGGGGCCGCGCAAGTGGAAGACGCGCTCGCGCAATCGGCGCAAGCCTCGGCGCTCGCTGCGCCGCAGTTCGCGCGGCAGGAGCCGCAGCTCGGAACCGGACACGCGGTGCAGCAGGCCGTGCCGTTGCTGCCCGACGACGGAGTCACGCTCATCCTGAACGGTGACGTGCCATTGATCGAAACGGCGACCCTGCGCGCGCTGTTGGAGCTGTGCGGCGGGGAGACACTGGCGCTGCTGACTGTCGACATGCCCGATCCGGCGGGGTATGGCCGGATCGTGCGCAATGGCGCCGAAGTGCGGGCGATCGTGGAGCACAAGGACGCCGACGAGCAGCAACGCAAGATCCGCGAGGTGTACACCGGGGTGATGGCGCTTCCGAACCGCCTGCTCAAGCGCTGGCTGGCACGCCTGAACAATGACAATGCCCAAGGCGAGTACTACCTGACCGACATCGTGAAGATGGCAGTTGCGGACGGGTCCGATGTCGCGGCCGTGAAGACCGACGACAAGATCCAGGTTGACGGCGTCAACAGCCCCGTGCAACTGGCGGAACTGGAACGGGCCTTCCAGCTGCGCCAGGCGCGCCAATTGATGGAACAGGGCGTGCGCATCGCCGATCCCGCGCGTTTCGATGTGCGGGGCAGGCTCCAATGTGCGCAGGATGTCGAGATCGACGTGAACTGCGTGTTCGAAGGCGTGGTCGCGCTCGGTGAAGGCGTGACGATCGGAGCCAACTGCGTGATTGCGAACGCCAACATCGGCGCCGGCGCGGTGGTCCATCCATTCACCCACATCGATGGAGAAAAGGCCGGCGTGAAGGTGGGCGAGGACGCCCGTATCGGTCCCTTTGCTCGGCTGCGTCCCGGCGCTGACCTGGGGCCCGAGGTGCACATCGGAAATTTTGTCGAGATCAAGAATTCCACCTTGGCGCGAGGCGCCAAGGCCAACCACCTCGCTTACCTCGGCGACTCAGTGGTCGGAGAACGGGTCAACTACGGCGCCGGCGCGATCACTGCGAATTACGATGGCGCCAACAAGCACCGCACCGTGATCGAGGATGACGTGCATGTCGGCAGCAATTGCGTGCTCGTTGCGCCGGTCACCATCGGACGCGGAGGCACGGTCGGGGCGGGATCGGTGATCACCAGGGACACGCCGGCGCAGGCGCTGTCCATTGCGCGGGGTAAGCAGGTGAGCATTGCCAACTGGAAGCGACCCAAAAAAGTGAAGCTCCCACCCATTCCCGGGCCTGGCTAGCTGCTCGCGAGTCGCCCCCAGTGGCAGGCCCGGTTCGCCCCTGGCCCGCCGCTTGATCGGGCCGTGGAGTTTCATGCCATATTGATGATCATTCAGATCACCTATCTGCTTTTTGTCCAACCTGCAGTGACGACCATCTCAAAGGAAACATCATGTGTGGAATCGTAGGCGCCGTATCGACTCGCGACATCGTTCCGATTCTGGTGCAGGGACTGCAGCGCCTGGAGTACCGGGGCTATGACTCGTGCGGCGTCGCGGTCCATGCCGGCGGCTTGAAGCGGGCCAGAAGCACTTCCCGGGTCGCGGAACTGCTTGAACAGGTCAAGACTGACAGGATCGAAGGCACGACCGGGATTGCCCATACGCGATGGGCCACGCACGGCGCCCCCGCCGTCCATAACGCGCACCCCCATTTCAGCCATGGGCCTGGGCCGGTTGAATCCCGCAGCGGCCGCATCGCCCTCGTCCACAACGGAATTATTGAAAATTACACCGAGCTGCGGTCCGCGTTGCAGGCCAAGGGCTATGTGTTCGCCAGCCAGACCGATACCGAGGTCATCGCGCACCTGGTCGACAGCCTCTATGACGGCGACCTGTTCGAAGCAGTGAAGGGCACCGTGAAGCAGCTTCAAGGCGCCTATGCGATCGCAGTTTTCTGCCAGGACGAGCCGCAACGTATAGTCGGCGCGCGTGCCGGCTCGCCCCTGATTCTCGGCGTGGGCAAGGAGGGCGGCGAAAACTTCCTGGCCAGCGATGCGATGGCGCTGGCCGGCGTGACCGACCAGATCGTCTACCTCGAAGAAGGCGACCTGGTCGATCTGCAGCTTGGCCGCTACTGGATCGTCGACAAGGCGCACAAGAGCGTCACGCGGCCGGTCAAGACGGTGCAGGCCCACAGCGGCGCGGCCGAACTCGGACCCTATCGCCACTACATGCAGAAGGAGATCTTCGAGCAGCCGCGCGCCATCGCCGACACGCTGGAAGGTGTGCAGGGCGTGGTGCCCGAGCTGTTCGACGGGGCAGCGAACGACGCAGGCCGCAATGCCCACCGCGTCTTCCAGGAGATCGATTCGGTGCTGATCCTGGCCTGCGGCACCAGCTACTACAGCGGCTGCACCGCCAAGTACTGGCTGGAGGCGATCGCCAAACTGCCGACCCAGGTCGAGATCGCCAGTGAATACCGCTACCGTGAATCGGTGCCCAACCCGCGCACGCTGGTCGTGACGATCACCCAGTCCGGTGAGACGGCCGATACCTTGGCCGCGCTGCGTCACGCCCAGTCGCTGGGCATGACGCACACCCTGACGATCTGCAACGTGGCGACATCGGCCATGGTGCGTGAATGCAAGCTGGCCTACATCACGCGCGCGGGTGTCGAGATCGGTGTTGCTTCGACCAAGGCTTTCACTACCCAGCTCGCGGGCTTGTTTCTCCTGACGCTGGTGCTGGCGAAGGCAAAGGGGAGGCTTTCCGAAGCCGCGGAAGCACGCCACCTCAAGGCCATGCGGCACCTGCCCGCGCAATTGTCGGCCGTGCTGGCGCTGGAGCCGCAGGTGATCAGCTGGGCCGAAGACTTCGCCGCGAAGGAAAATGCCTTGTTCCTGGGCCGGGGGCTGCATTACCCGATCGCTCTGGAAGGAGCGCTCAAGCTTAAGGAAATCACCTACATCCATGCCGAGGCCTATGCGGCCGGTGAGCTCAAGCATGGCCCCCTGGCCCTGGTGACCAGCGAGATGCCGGTGGTGACGGTAGCGCCCAACGATGCGCTGATCGGGAAGCTCAAGAGCAACATGCAGGAGGTTCGCGCCAGGGGTGGGGTGCTGTACGTGCTGGCGGACGCGGACAGCCACATCGAAAGCGAGGAAGGCCTGCACGTGATCCGCATGCCCGACCACTACGGCGCCCTGAGTCCGCTCCTGCATGTGGTCCCCTTGCAGTTGCTGGCTTATCACACCGCCTGCGCACGGGGCACCGACGTCGACAAGCCGCGCAATCTTGCCAAGAGCGTCACCGTCGAATGACGGCCGTTGTCACGGCCGCGCAGAGGATTGGTTCCAGTTGACAAGGCCGCGAGGCATAAATATTCTTGAGCGATGACAAACGCAATGCACACCGTGCACGAGGCTGGTCCGCCTTCCGCGGTTCGGGCCGATGCAGCGCGCTATGCCTTGCTCCGCCGCCTGGCCGCTTCCATGCGACACCATCTGGTGGTCAATCTGCAGCCCATCGGCATGATTTATGAAGTCATGGAACGACGCCTGCGCGCGACCGAGCCCGACCTCGCGCAGGTCCACGACAGCGCGCTGAAAATCAAAGGCTTCGCGCGAGCAGCCCTGGCCTCCTGCCTCGACGTCGTGACCTGGCTGGCTCCAGACGAAAGCGTCACCGTCACGGCCGCCGACGGGGTCCGCGAATGCATCGGCTTGCTTGCCACCGGACTGAGTTTCCGCGGCTATGCCATCCGCAACGAAGTCACCGCCTTGCCCGGCGAGGTCCGGCGCACCGCGATCCGCAACTTGCTGACAGCTGCTCTGATCCATGCTACGGACCAGAGCCCGGCCCCGGCGGATCTCGTGCTGACAGCCCGATCCGACCCGGCTGGACTGCGTCTGGCGCTGGTTCTGAGCGCGGTGGATGGCGTGCGCGGATTTGCCGATGAAGTGGATTGCCGGCAGATCGACTGGGGCGATGTCATGGCGCTGGCCGAGGCCGAGTCGGTGCATGTGGAGCGTGACGGACAAGTGCTGTACATGGTGATTCCATGGGCTGCTGCCCCCGGCAACCCACGCTGAAACAGGCACGCCTGCTTCCCTGGTTCAGCGCTCGAAGCCCAGCTTTTTCATCGCAGTGTCCAGCACTGCCCTTCTGTCCTCATATTCCCGCCAGGGCGTGTTGCCAAGCTTGATCCGGGTTTGGACCGTGGCGACAGACCAATGGTCGCCGCCGTTCAGCACCGCCAGTTCATCCCAATCGACGGGCACTGAAATTCCAAGGCCCGGCCGGGCCCGCGCCGACCAGGCGCAGGCGGTGGTCGCCCCGAAACCGTTGCGCAAATAGTCGACAAAGATCCGACCGACCCGGTTCTTCGGCCCGCTCTTGGCGACGAAGCGAGCCGGGATCGTGCGGGCCAGGTGCTGGACCACGGCCGCGGAAAAATCCTTCACCGTGTCCCAGTCCAGTTGGCTTTTTAGAGGCACCACAACGTGCAGGCCTTTGCCGCCGCTGGTCTTCAGGAATGCGGGCAGCCCGAGTTCGGCCAGGAAGGCCCGAACCAGCTGCGCCGCCTCCTGGACCTGCGTCCAGCCCACCCCCTCGCCGGGGTCCAGGTCGAACGTCATGCGATCCGGTTTGCCGATCGCATTCTTGACAGCGTTCCAGGTATGGAACTCGATCACGTTCATCTGGGCTGCGGACAACAGGCCCTCGGGCCGGGCAATCTCCAGCATGGGCTGGTGGTCGGGCGACAGCTCGGGGGCAAGCTGTTCGACCCCCGGCATGTTGTATCGCTCGGCGTGCTTCTGAAAGAACAGTTCGCCGCCCACACCTGCTGGCGCCCGGACCAGCGAGACTGGCCGGCCCTTCAGATGTTCCATCATCAGCGGCGCAACTAGGGCGTAGTAGCGCACCAGCGCGATTTTGGTCAGCCCGCTTTGGGTGTCGATGATCCGGTCGGGGTGGCTCACACGCAGCGATGCGGGCAAGGCGGTCGCAGCCGGTGCCGCTTTTGCTGGGGCTCGTTTCGCGGCGGCTTTTTTGGGAGATGCATCGGGCGGCGGATCGTGGCGCGCCTCTTCGCGGACGATCGCTCCCGGCTTCTTGTCGGTGCGCAACCCGTGAAAGACCGAGTGCCGAATTCGGCCTGTCCGGGTCCATTCGCCGAAAGCGACTTCAGCGACCAGACGCGGCTGGACCCAGTGCGCATTGCGGGGCAATTCAGGATCGGGGGCGAATGCTGGCTGCTCCGCAGCGTGCGCGCCAAGCTGTTCGCGCAGGGCGCGCAGCGTCTGCTCGCTGAAGCCCGTGCCCACGTTGCCGGCATAACGCAACTTGCCAAGCGCGTCATGCACACCCAGCAAGAGCGAACCGATGCCGGTGCGCGATCCCTTCGGATCGGTGTAGCCACCGATCACGAATTCCTGGCGCCGTCCGCACTTGAGTTTGATCCAGTCGGTCGACCGCCGCGTCACATAGGCGGAATTCCGGCGTTTGGCGACAATCCCCTCGAGACCGAGCCGGCAGGCGGACGCCACAATCTCATGGGGCGGCGCTTCAAACACCGCGCTGAAGCGCACCTTGTCAGAAGCTTTGCGTTCCACCACCCGGCGCAGTACCTCCCGCCGCTCCAGCAGAGGCACATCGCGCAGCTCGTAGCCGGCGCAGTAGGGAATGTCGAACAGGTAGTAAACGATATGGGCGGTACGCGCGCTGTCGAAAGCGCCCTGCAAGGCCTGGAAGTCGGCTGGAACACGGTCGCCCGGCATGATGATCTCGCCGTCGAACCAACCGTCCGGCAGCTCCATTGCTTCAAGCGTCGCCGTCAGTTCGGGCAGCCGGCTGGTCCAGTCGTTCCCATTGCGGGTGAGCAATCGCACGCGACCGTTTTCGGCCCGCGTCAGCATCCGGTAGCCGTCGAACTTGATTTCATAAATCCAGTTGTCCGGGTCTCCCGGTGGGCAGTCGACCAGCGTGGCGAGTTCAGGCAATAGCGTTTCGGGAAGCGCGGCCTTGCGTGCACCCGTGGGCGGGCCTGCCGGGGGAACGGCCGGCGCCGGCTCCGCTAGCAGCTTCACGCTGTCCGGCAGCGCATCCACCACGCTGTATTCGGTCCCCGCGCGGACATGCTGGTCCTTTTCCTTGATCAGCAACCACACCTCCTTCCGCTCGCTGCCGCGTCCCTTCGTCCGGACCAGCGTCCAGCGGCCATGAAGCTTGTGTCCGTGCAGTTCGAATTTGAGTTTTCCCTCACGCATTCCCTGGTGCGGGTCTTCCAGCGGCACCCAGATTCCCTTGTCCCAGATGATCACCTTGCCCGCACCGTATTGCCTGGGCTGAATTGTGCCTTCGAACTGGTTGTAAGACAGCGGATGGTCCTCGACATGCACTGCCATACGCTTGTCGGCCGGGTCGATGCTCGGGCCCTTGGGCACCGCCCAGCTTTTCATGGTGCCGTCCAGTTCGAGCCGGAAGTCGTAATGCAGACGGCTGGCCCAATGCTTCTGGATGACGAACGCGCGCGCGGCTTCGTTGGCGGTGCCGCCTCGCACGGGCTCCGGCGTGATGTCGAAATTGCGCTTGTCGCGGTACGCCTTCAAGGCGCTGGAGGAGCGATCTTCCATGGCAGTGCTTTATGTGCTGGCAAGAGGCGCAATGCCCCGCTCTGCATCGCTTGAATGAAAAAAGGCCGGCGGGAACACCACCGGCCTCGATTG
>JANXVP010000516.1 GCA_025351615.1 Ramlibacter sp.
TCAAGAAGGATGGCAGTGGCCGGGCGCCGGTGCTCGCCTTTGCCGAAAACCCGGACATCCTCGCGACCGTGGCGCAGGGCGAGCGGGCGCGCAGCGGCCAGCTGTTTTGCGTCGGCTTCGCGGCCGAAACCCACGACCTGGCGGCGCATGCCAGGGCCAAGCTGGCACGCAAAGGCATTCCATTGATCGTCGGCAACATCGGGCCGCTCACCTTCGGCGAGGACCACAACCAGTTGCTGCTGGTCGACCAGTTCGGAACCCAGGAGTTGCCGCGTGCGTCCAAGATCGCGCTCGCTCGCACCCTGGTCGCAGAGATTTCCCGGCGCCTGCACCGAACCGTTTCGCCTGCGGGTTGAGGCCATGAAAATCGACGTCAAGGTGCTCGACGCGCGGCTGGCGGACCAGCTGCCCGGCTATGCGACGGCCGGCAGTGCAGGGCTGGACCTGCGCGCCTGCATCGATGCACCCCTGACGCTGCAGGCTAATGCCTGGCGGTTGGTGCCGACCGGAATTGCGATCTATCTGAAGGACCCGGGCTATGCCGCGCTGATCCTCCCCCGCTCGGGCCTTGGCCACAAGCATGGCATCGTGCTGGGCAACCTGGTCGGCCTGATCGACAGCGATTACCAGGGGCAACTGATGGTGAGCGCCTGGAACAGGAGCGACACCGCATTCACGCTGCAGCCATTGGAGCGGCTGGCCCAACTCGTGATCGTCCCGGTGGTTCAGGCGAAATTCAATGTTGTCAGCGAATTCCCCATGAGCCAGCGCGGCGAAGGCGGTTACGGCTCGACCGGAACAGCCTGAACCGGCGCCCTTCACTTTTTGTCTTGCTCTCCTACAGGCCAACAAGCCATTTGCCGGTATGCGGCCAGCCGATCCGGATCTCAAATCGGGCCACGCGGTGACGCGACGCCGCTTACCTTGGTTCACCACACTGGAGAGTTTCCATGCGCACACGCATTGCCTCGATTGCTTCCGTTACCGCTCTTGCCGCCATGCTGGCGGCCTGCGGCACCGTGGATCCCTACGGCCAGAATAACTATCCGGGCTCGGCGCCGGTCAGTAGCTACCCCTCCACTTACCCATCGACCTACCCATCGGGTTATCCGGCGACGGCGACCAGCAACTTTGTCGAATACGGACGCATTTCCAATATCGAGCTGGTGCAAGCGCCACAAGGCGCAACCAGTAACAACAACTCAACCGCCGGCACGCTGATCGGCGGAGCTGTCGGCGCAGTGTTGGGCAACCAGATCGGGCGCGGAGGCGGACGCGCTGCAGCGACAGTGCTTGGCGCTGTGGGGGGCGCCGTGGCCGGCAACCAGATCGCCAAAAACCGCGATGGTTCTTACAATAGCGCGTCCGGCGCCGTATACCGCGTCAGCGTGCAGACGGATAACGGGCAATGGCGCTCATACGACGTCTCGGCCACCGGCGACCTGCGGGTCGGGGACCGCGTGCGCATCGAGAACAACGTCCTCTATCGCTCCTGAGATGGCTTGAGCGGTGAGCAGTGGGTGCCGCTGCTTCAGTGCAGCAGGCTGCCCCCGGGCGCCTGCGGCTGAACCTGGAAAAAACCGGTGCCCAGGGTGCCGCGGCCAATTTCTTCCTCTGTGGCTTCGCGCACGCCTTCGACTTTTAACGCGAGCCGGATGGCGATTCCCGCGAGCGGGTGGTTGCCGTCGAGCACCACGTGCTCGGGATAGATCTCCGTCACCATGTACACGACGTCACGCGGCGCTTGGGCATTCGACCCGGCCGGCAACCCTTCGAACGCCATCCCCTCCTCGAGTTCTCCGGGAAACAGCGACACCGGCTCCAGGAACACCAACTGGTCGTTGTAGTCGCCGAAAGCTTCCTCCGGCTCCAGATGCAGGTCGAGCTTGTCTCCGGCTTCATGGCCCTGCAGGGCCTCTTCGATCCGCGCCAGCAAATCGGTTCCCCCGACCAGAAATTCCACCGGGTCGGCCAGCTCGTCCAGTGTTTCGCCCAAGGTGTCCTTCAGGGTCCAGGTCAGTGCGACCACGCATTGCGTTGTGATTTCCATAGGAGAATTGTCTCATTTGCCCATGGATATCACCCAACCCCTGACCCTGCTCGGCGGCATGAGCCCACAAAGCTTCATGCGGCGTCACTGGCAGAAGAAACCCCTTCTGGTCCGCGGTGCAGTGCCGGCTCTGCAGCCGGTGCTCAAACGCGCCCAGCTGTTCGAGCTGGCGTCGCGCGATGACGTGGAATCCCGTCTGGTGGTGCGCAGCGGCGATCGGTGGACGCTGCGGCGAGGCCCGTTGCCGCGCCGCTCGCTGCCGCCGCTGTCGCAGCGCGACTGGACCTTGCTGGTGCAGGGTTTGGACCTGCACCTGGACGAGGCGCAGCGGCTGCTCGACCGGTTCCGGTTTGTGCCGGATGCCAGGATGGACGACCTGATGGTGAGCTGGGCCAGCGACGGTGGCGGCGTCGGGCCGCATTTCGACAGCTACGACGTGTTCCTGCTGCAGGCCCAGGGCCGGCGTCGCTGGCGCATCGGCAGGCAGACGGACCCGACGTTGCAGGAGGGCGTCCCGCTGAAGATTCTGGCCAATTTCGTGCCGCAGGAAGAATACGTGCTCGATGCCGGTGACATGCTTTATCTGCCGCCGCGCTTCGCGCACGACGGCATCGCCCAAGGCGAATGCCAGACCTATTCGATCGGTTTCCGGGCGCCTGGACGCGGCGAACTTGCGCGAGAGCTGCTGCAGCGGGTTGCGGAGAACGCGGATGAAGTGGCGGGGTCGGCGTTGTACCGAGATCCCGGCGCGCCGGCAACCGCAACGCCCGGCGCCGTGCCGGCCGGGCTGCAGCGCTTTGCTGTCGAAGCGCTGCAAACGGCGCTCGCAGGTCCGCTGGCGCTGGACCGCGCGCTCGGCGAGTACCTCACCGAGCCCAAGGCCAGCGTCTGGTTCGAGGCCGCGAAGGCCCCGCGGCAGCTCGGTGCTCTGGTGCTGGACCGCCGCAGCCGCATGATGCACGACAGTGCGCATGTGTTTCTCAATGGTGAAAGCTGGCGGGCGTCCGGCCGGGACGCGGTGTTGATGCGACGCCTGGCCGACCAGCGCCAGCTTGCGGCTACCGATGTCGAGCGGGCGAGCCCAGCCGCCCGCGGCCTGCTGCGAGACTGGTATGGAGCAGGATGGCTGCATGCGCAAGAGGAGAGCGGCGATGGTTGACGACAAGGGTCCGCAGGCGGCGCTGCCATCGGGGCGTTTCACCGGCCGAAAGGATTTTCAGCAGCTGGTGCGCGATGCGCTGGCATGCGCGGCGCGCGAAGGCTGGCGTGAAATCATCCTGAGCGATCCGGATTTTGCGGACTGGCCCCTCGGCGAGCGCGCGGTGTCCGAATCGCTGCGCGCCTGGTCGGCCACAGGCCGACGCTGCACCCTGTTGGCGTGCCGCTACGACGAGGTGGCGGTCCGCCATGCCCGTTTCGTCACCTGGCGCAGGGCCTGGTCGCACATCATCGAGGCGCGCGCCTGCGCCTCGGCGGACACGCTGGAGTTTCCGAGTGCGATCTGGAGCCCTGGCTGGGCCATGCAACGGCTGGATCCCGAGCGCTGCAACGGTTACTCCGGCACCGAACCCGAACGGCGCCTGCTGCTCAGGGAAAACCTGCAGGAGTGGCTCGGCAAGAGTGGTCCTGCGTTTGCCGCCACCACGCTCGGTCTGTAAAGCCCGGGGGTGCGCATGGAGCCTAGGGCAAACCCGGCATATAATTGGAGGCTGAGCACGGAGCTCGAGTGCCTTGCTCGGTCCCATCCGCCATCCCGGCTGATGAGACGATTTCCGGAAATTGTTCTCTCCATACAAGGAAACCTGAAATGAAGAAATCGCTAGTCCTGGCGACCCTTTTCGCCGCAGTGGCCCTGGCCGCTTGCAGCAAGACCGAAGCCCCGGCACCTATTGTGGTCCCGGCACCGGCTCCCGCCACCACCGTCGTCGTTCCGGCACCGGCCCCTGATGCTGGCGCCGCTGCCGCCGCTGGCGCTGCCAACAACGCCGCTGCTTCGGCCAACAGCGCCGCTGGCTCCGCCGCGATGTCCGCCGGTGCGGCCAACAACGCCGCTGGCTCCGCCGCCATGTCCGCGAGCGACGCTGCCTCTGCCGCCAAGAAGTAATCCTTCAGGCCTGTGAAAAAGCCGCTCTCGGGCGG
>JANXVP010000517.1 GCA_025351615.1 Ramlibacter sp.
GCCCTTGTTCTTGAACGCGGTGCCGCACAGCATCGGCTGGATTTCGCTGGCAATGGTGCGGGTGCGCAGGCCCAGCGTGATCTCGTCCTCGGTGAGGTCACCCTCCTCCAGGTACTTGTTCATCAGCTCTTCGTTGGCTTCAGCGGCGGCCTCGACCATCTTCTCGCGCCACTCCTTGGCCAGCCCGAGCAGTTCGGCCGGGATTTCGTCGTAGTTGAACTTCATGCCCTGGGACGGCTCATCCCAGTAGATCGCCTTCATCTTGCGCAGGTCGACCACGCCGGTGAAGTTCTCTTCGGCGCCGATCGGGATCACGATCGGCACCGGGTTGGCCTTCAGGCGCAGCTTCATCTGGTCGTAGACCTTGAAGAAGTTGGCACCGGTGCGGTCCATCTTGTTGACGAACGCCAGCCGCGGCACCTTGTACTTGTTGGCCTGGCGCCAGACCGTTTCCGACTGGGGCTGCACGCCGCCCACGGCGCAGTACACCATGCAGCAACCGTCCAGGACGCGCATGGAGCGCTCCACCTCGATGGTGAAGTCCACGTGGCCCGGGGTGTCGATGATGTTGATGCGGTGCTCGGGGAACGACATGTCCATGCCTTTCCAGAAACAGGTCGTGGCAGCGGACGTGATCGTGATGCCGCGCTCCTGCTCCTGCTCCATCCAGTCCATGGTGGCGGCGCCGTCGTGCACTTCGCCGATCTTGTGGTTCACGCCGGTGTAGAAAAGGATGCGCTCGGTGGTCGTGGTCTTGCCGGCGTCGATGTGCGCCGAAATACCGATGTTGCGATAGCGCTCGATGGGCGTCTTGCGGGCCATGATGATCTTTCGTTAAAAAGGGAACAGGCCCGCTCGTGGCGGGCCCGAACTCCCATATGGGGGCGGTTGTTAGAAGCGGAAGTGGCTGAACGCCTTGTTCGCTTCTGCCATGCGGTGAACTTCGTCACGCTTTTTCATGGCCCCGCCACGGCCTTCCGTGGCTTCCATCAATTCGTTGGCCAGCCGCAGCGCCATCGACTTCTCGCCGCGCTTCTTGGCGGCTTCCTTGAGCCAGCGCATTGCCAGCGCCAGGCGGCGCACCGGGCGCACTTCGACCGGCACCTGGTAGTTGGCGCCGCCGACGCGGCGGGATTTCACTTCGACCATGGGCTTGACGTTGTTGATCGCCATGGTGAAGGCTTCCACCGGGTCCTTGCCCGGATTTTTCTTTTCGATTTGCTCAAGCGCGCCATAAATGATGCGCTCGGCGACCGCCTTCTTGCCGCCCTGCATGATGACGTTCATGAATTTGGCGAGCTCGACGTTGCCATACTTGGGATCGGGCAGGATTTCACGCTTGGGGACTTCGCGACGACGTGGCATGGTTTCACCTCTTTGCTTCAGTTGGCCCCTGTTCGGGGGCCGCGAGGGCCATCAGGGCCCTCACTTACTCGACCCAATAGCGGGTCACTACGCTGATCCGGGCAGCCAGCCCGGTCAGCACCTGGAAAACTCGATCAACAAACGGCTGCTGAAGCCTGTTCGGACCGAAAGCCTCAAGCCTTCTTGGGCCTCTTCGCGCCGTACTTGGAACGCGACTGCTTGCGGTCTTTCACGCCTTGCAGGTCGAGCGAACCGCGAACGATGTGGTAACGCACACCTGGCAAGTCCTTGACGCGGCCGCCGCGCACCAGCACCACCGAGTGCTCCTGCAGGTTATGGCCTTCGCCGCCGATGTACGAAATGACTTCGAAGCCATTGGTCAGGCGAACCTTGGCGACCTTGCGCAGGGCCGAGTTCGGCTTCTTGGGCGTCGTGGTGTACACCCGGGTGCACACGCCCCGGCGCTGGGGGCTGTTTTGCATCGCGGGGCTTTTGGACTTGGTCTTTTCGACCTCGCGCCCCTGACGCACCAGTTGGTTGATGGTTGGCATTGAAAAACGTCCCTAAACGTTTGATGGAAATCGGAATTGCGCCGCTGTTGCGGCTTGTTTGCCGTGCACACGGCAAAACGGGTTCCCCGCCCCAATGCGGAAAAGCCTTCAAGTATATCCCGGCCCGGCCGATCCCGCAAACGCGGCGTTTGCCGAAGGCGTCAGTGCCCGCCCACTGCCGGGCTCAGCGGATCCACAGCCTGATCGCGTCCCAGGCCCGGCCAAGAACTCCCGCCTGCTCCACCGTCTCCAGCGCCAGCAGGGGAACGTCCACCAAGGGCTGGTCACCGGAGAACACCTTCAAGGTGCCGATCTGCTGGCCCTTTAGGAATGGGGCGACCAGCGGATCGGGCCGGGCCACCTGGGTTTTGAGGCGACCGGCGGTGCCGGCCGGTATCGCGACCACCACGGCCTGCGGCCGGCCGAGCTTGACGGTTCTCTGGCTGCCCTTCCAGACGACCGGCTCCGCCACAGCCTGCCCAGCGTCAAACAGTTTCACGCCTTCATAGGCGGTGTAGCCCCAGTTCAGGAGCTTCTGCGACTCGTTGGCCCGGGCGTTTTCGCTGGTCGCGCCAAGAACGATCGACAGCAGCCGGCGGCTCCCGGTGGCGCCAGGCGAGCCTGCCGGTGCGCCACGGCTCGCCAGATTGGGGAAATCGCGCTTCGCGGTGGCGATCAGGCAGTAGCCGGCGGCTTCGGTGTGGCCGGTTTTCAGGCCGTCCACGGTCGGATCGCGAAACAGCAGCAGGTTGCGGTTGGTGTCATTGGCCGTCGGCGTCCCTTCGTAGCGGTACTTCCTGATCGAGTAGTAATGCAGGTCCTGCGGAAATTCCTGCATGAGACGGGTTGCCAGGATGCTGAGGTCGCGCGCCGTCGTGGTGTGGCCGGCGACGGTGAGCCCTTCCGGGTTCTTGTACGTGGTCGACTTCATGCCCAGCGCCCTGGCCTGGTCGTTCATGAGCTGGACGAATCGCTCCACCGTCCCGCCCACGCCCTCGGCCAGCACCACAGTCGCATCGTTGCCCGACTGAACGATCATTCCCTTGATCAGGTCGTCCACCGGCACGGTCATCTTCGGGTCGATGAACATGGTCGAGCCGCCCACCTTCCAGGCGCGTACGCTCACCGGCAAGCGCTGCTTCAGGTCCAGTTTCTTCGCGCGCAGCGCATCGAACACCAGGTACTGGGTCATCAGCTTGGTCAACGACGCCGGCTCGACCGGGCTGTCGATGTCGCGCGATGCAAGCATCTGGTTGGCGGTCACGTCCAGCAGCAGGTAGCTGCGGGCTGCAATTTCGGGCGGCTGGGGCGCCTGGGCCGACGCGGCGAAACACAGGAAAGCCAGAAAGGGCGCGGCAAGCGCCTGCATGAATCTGTTCATCGGGATGAGGGGCCTAGCTGCGAAGGTGGCGGACCACCAGGTTTTTCAGGAGCGGCAATTGTCCGTGAAAAAAGTGCGCCCCACCGGGAATCACCGTCACGGGAAGTGACTGCGGCCGTGCCCAGTCGAGCACAGCCAACAGCGGCACCGTGTCGTCATGCTCGCCGTGAACCACCAGCGTGCGGTCGTGCGAGTCCGGCGGCAACGCTGCCACGTCGAAGCGTGACGCCGCAGTGCCGACCAGGACGATCTTCTCGACGCTGCGCAACGGCCAGAGCGTTTGCAGCACCTGGCTGGTCACGAAGGACCCGAATGAAAAGCCGGCCAGCGACAACGCCCCCTGCGATGCCTGCGTCGCGATGACCCGCAGCATGTCGTCGGTTTCGCCGTGGCCTTCGTCATACACGCCGGCGCTGGCACCGATACCCCGGAAGTTGAACCGCAAGGCGGTCCACCCGCACTGCACAAAGGCGCGGGCCAGCGTCTGCACCACCTTGTTGTCCATGGTGCCGCCGAACAGGGGATGCGGGTGGGCAATCACCGCGACACCGCGCGACGGCCCGTCAGGCAGATCGCGCAAGGCTTCGATGGGGCCAACGGCGCCTTGCACCTGGAAGCGCTCGGTTCTTGAATTCACGCGGCGGGTCTTGCAAGGAGAGAATGAATCAGCGGCCCAGATGGGGCGGGGTGAGCAAGCGCTGCACCACCTTGCCGTTTTTCAAGTGCGACTCGACGATTTCGTCGATGTCCTGTTTGTCGACATAGGAATACCAGACCGCCTCGGGATAGACCACCGCGACCGGGCCGCCGGCGCAGCGGTCGAGACACCCCGCCTTGTTGACGCGGACCTTGCCAGGGCCCGTCAGACCGGCCGCTTTCACCATCTGCTTGCAGCGATCGAACGCGCCCTGCGCGTCGTGCTGCGCGCAACTCGCCTCCGGGCTCTTGCGCTCGTTGAGGCAAAAGAAAATGTGCCGCTGGTAGTAGGAAGTGGCGTCGCTCATTGGAAGATTTTAAAGGTCGCTGTCACTGCGCGAAACCCGGACCAGCACATACACCAGCGCCGCATAAGGCCACAGCCAGCCCAGCCACTGGACCAGGCCATTGAAGTGGATGAAGCGGCCCTGCTCCCAGGTCTGCAGCGTCTGGGCGAAATAGGCGCTTGCCGGCGCCTGATTGAGCATGCTCAGATGCACGACCAGGGTCAGCAGCAGCAAAGCGGCACAAGCGCGCCGCGGCACCGCAAGCAGGGCCGCCGCCATTGCCAATCCCAATCCCAGCCCGAGACTCACCGGATCACTCAGCCACGACCAGACATGGCCGGGCCCCCAGCTCAAGGCCGCGGAGAGCGCCGTGACGAGGGCGCCGAGTCCAATCGCAACGACAGCGAAGGCCGCGCGCCGTCCCGTCGAGGGAATGATCGAAAAACCGAGCAGGCACGGGATCAGGGCGCCCAGGCCGACGCACAGCAGTTCCGTGCCGGGCATCAGCGGTTGCAACTCGATGTCGCGTACCGGGAGCCACTCGAGGAAGGGCGTGTCATGCAGCCATTCGGCCAACCCGGTTTCCAGCCGCTCGAACACCTGACCGAGCCCGAGCGGCACCGCGGCGGGAAACAGCAGGGCGACGGGCCACAGCGCCAGCAACACCAGCGCCCCCCGCGCGTCTTCCACGAACCAGCGCACGCGAAAACGGCTCCAGCGGTCGATCGCCCCCGCCAGTTCCAGGCCTCCGGCGACCGTCGCACCGATCAGCCCGCCCAGGGCATTGAGCGCCAGGTCCACGTTGGAAGGCACACGGGACGGGAGATAGCTTTGCAGTGCCTCCATGCACAGCGACAAAAGGAACGCGACCAGCGTGGCCACCGCGATGGCGGAGCGGTTGCTGGCCACCACCGGCTTGCGGCCCCGCCGCAGAAAACTCAGTGCCAGCAGGAACCCGAACGGCGCATAGCCGACGAGGTTCGCCGCCACGTCGAAGCCGGTCCAGTATTTGGGCCAGGGGCTGGGCAGAAAAGCCCATGGCGCGATGCCCTGGTCACGCCACCCGGTGAACGGGTACAGGCTGGCGTAAACGATCAGGGCCGCGTATGCCTGCGCCAGCGGCCAGGCCGAGGTCTTGTGCAGCACCACCCCGCCTCAGAACGGTTTGACCACCGCCAGCACCACGGCCGCCGTCAGCAACACGACCGGGACCTCGTTGAACCAGCGGTACCAGAGGTGGCTGCGCCGGTTGCCGCCGGCCGCGAACCGGCGCAAGAGCACGCCGCAGCCATGGTGGTAGCCAACGGCCAGCAACACGACCAGCAGCTTGGCGTGCATCCAGCCGGAACCCCGGCCGATGCCGTAACCCAGCCACAGCCACAGTCCCAGCAGCAGCGCGACCACGGCAATCAAGGTCGTGAAGCGAAAAAGCTTGCGTGCCATCAACAGCAGCCGTTCCCGCTCCGCGATCGATTGCGGCTGCACCATCGCCAGATTGACGAAAATCCGTGGCAGATAGAACAGACCGGCGAACCAGCTGGCCACGAAAACGATATGGAAGGCCTTGACCCAAAGCATGGGCGCAAGTGTATGCGCCGCGAAAACACTGGGCGAACGCGCGACATAAAAAAACCCCGGCCGATCGGGCCGGGGTTGGAAGCCTTTTTGCTGTCACACATCAAGGCGCCCGCTCAGGGAGGAAAAGCGGGGAGCGGCGAACCGCCCGCGGCTAATTTAACAAAGCGGACCGGCAGTTTCAAGGCCGCAATCGCGCCCAGCCAGTGCATTTCGTGCCGGAAGCCCGTGAATCCGCAAGCAAATCGCATGAAACTGTTCCGCCAGGTGGTTGGGCTTCGGGCACAATTTTCGCCATGACCCTTCACGCCCCTTATCCCCACGGTCGTCCGCGGCGCCTGCGCCGGGATGACTTCACGCGCAACCTGGTTCGCGAAAACAGGCTCACGTCGCACGACCTGATCTATCCGGTGTTCGTGCACGAGGGGCAAAAGCGGCGCGAACCGGTGGCCTCGATGCCAGGCGTCGAGCGCCTGAGCCTGGACCTGCTACTGCCTGTTGCCGAGCAATGTGTGATGCTGGGAATTCCCGTCATGGCGCTGTTTCCGGTGATCGATCCTGCGCTGAAGACACCTGACGGCCAGGAAGCGTGGAACGGCAAAGGTCTGGTGCCACGGGTGGTCCGCGAGCTCAAAAAGCAGTTTCCCCAACTCGGCGTGATGACGGACGTGGCGCTGGACCCATTCACCAGCCACGGCCAGGACGGCCTCCTGGACGGGACCGGCTACATCCTCAATGACGAAACGGTGGCAGTGCTGGTGCGGCAGGCGCTGACGCAGGCCGAAGCGGGGGTCGATATCGTCGCGCCGTCGGACATGATGGACGGCAGGATCGGCGCGGTGCGGGCGGCACTCGAATCAGCCGGGCAGATCCATACCAGGATCATGGCTTACAGCGCCAAGTACGCCAGCGCCTTCTATGGCCCGTTCCGGGATGCGGTGGGGTCCGCCACCCATCTCGGCAAGAGCGACAAGAAGGTCTACCAGATGGATCCCGGCAACAGCGACGAGGCGCTGCGTGAGGTGGCGATGGACATCGCCGAGGGCGCAGATATGGTGATGGTCAAGCCCGGCATGCCGTATCTCGACATCGTGCGCCGGGTCAAGGACGAGTTCGGCGTGCCGACTTTCGCTTACCAGGTGAGCGGCGAATACGCGATGCTCAAGGCGGCTGCGCAGAACGGCTGGCTCGACCACGACGCCGTGATGCTGGAGAGCCTGCTGGCGTTCAAACGCGCCGGTGCGGACGGCGTGCTCACCTACTTCGCACTCGAAGCGGCGCGCAAGCTCAAGCCCTGACCGGCGCCGTTCCCATGCAGATCGTCGAATTCGCAGGGGGCACCCTCCGGTTCCTGGAATCCGTGCCCGAGCAGGCGCCGGCCGAAGGCTTCGTGTGGATCTACCTCGAGCGGGAATCGCTGCGCAACCACCTGCCGACACTGCAGCATGCGGCGCAGCGCCTGGGTGGCTCCATGCTGCTGGAGCTGCACCTGCAGGACCTGGAAAATCCGGCCCACCCGTCCTACTACGACTACACGTCGATCTACGACCAGGTGGTGTTCCGGCGCCTGGCGACCAGCGAAGAAGTCGATCGCGACCTGCACAGTGAAGGCAAGCCGCCCGATCCGCACGATTCCCTGCCTTCATTCCAGCGGATCCGCACCAAGGCGGTCGGCTTCGTCGTTTTCGACCGCTTGCTGATCACCGTCAATCCCGGCGGCTGCCACACGGCGCGCTCCTTTGTCGAACGCTACCTGTCCGACGCGGTGCAGAACGAGGGCCTCCACGCGAACGGCCGCAACCGCCTGCCTGGCGGCCCTTCGGATCTCATGCTGCGCATGATCAACGTCATGGTGGACAGCTACCTTGAGTTGCGCAGGCAGCTCAGCACCGAGATGGACGGCTGGCAGCACGAATTGCTCAGGACAGGCTCGGGGCAGGCCAACTGGAATTCGCTGCTGGTGGCGCGATCGGAACTGCACAAGCTCGAAGATCTGTGCGAGGAGCAGAACGACGCCATGCAGGAATGGCTCGACACCGCGCATGAACAGCCGCCGGCGGCGCTGGTCCAGCCAGAGCGCGACGGGCTGCTGGCGCGCGCCCGCGATGTCATCGAGCATATCCAGCGTGTCGTCCACCACGTGCGGCGCATGGAACAGGGTGCGGAGAGCCCGGTACAGATCCACTTCGCCGCCCAGAGCCACCGAACCAACGAGATCATGCGGGTGCTCACGGCGTTGACCGCGGTCTTCCTGCCGCTTAATTTCATCACCGGCTTCTTCGGCATGAACTTCGAGTTCCTGCCCTTGATCCACTCGGCCCAGGCGATGTGGGCGATCCTGCTGACGATGGTGAGCATCGCGCTGGTGGTGCTGCTCGTCTTCTGGCGCAAACGCTACCTGGCGCGGGCTGCCCGGTAGACGGCACATGGCCCTCGCACCGCTCGAGGACAAATGGCGCAAGGACTGAGCTACGTCGGTTGCGCCGGCTGGAGCCTGCCGCACGATATCCAGCCGGTCTTCGCAGCCGGGCCACCTACGAGCGCTGAGCGGCTTCGGTGCCGCCGGACTTCCGGTTCAGCGTCAAACTCCCAAAGGCGATCACGCACGTGAGCAAGCTGGCAGACACCCAGG
>JANXVP010000035.1 GCA_025351615.1 Ramlibacter sp.
TTGTGTTCGACCTCGTCCAGCAGTGTTTCCAGTTCGCCGGGCTCGATGAAATCGGCGATATTGTCGTTCGCATGGAAGCGTTTGCGCGCCGCCTGGATGCGCTCGCGGATCTTTACCGACATCGGTGTTCCTGCAGCACTCGAGCCGTCACCGGCGGCAGGGGCGCCGTCTGCTTTCATGGAGGGTTCGGCTTTCATCAGCATTCCAAATGCTAACACCTATGCATTCAAAAGGACTTCGAGGTCCTGCATTGTGTTGGCCTCGTGCAGGGGCTTGTCGAAACGGATTCGCAGCATCCTGGGAAAGCGCACCGCGATCCCGCTCTTGTGGCGCGGACTGCGGTTGATGCCTTCGAAGCCGAGCTCGAACACCAGCGACGGCTTGACGCTGCGGACCGGCCCGAATTTCTCCAGCGTGGTCTTGCGGATGATGGCGTCGACTTTCCTGAACTCTTCGTCGGTCAGGCCGGAGTAAGCCTTCGCAAACGCCACCAGCTGCAAGGGCTCCTGCGAGTCTCCTTCGGCCCGCACCCGCACCGGCTCCTTGCGCCCGATTGCGTCCAGGACCGATTGCGCCTCGGCATGGTCCTGCGGCTCGCGATTCCAGACCGCAAACGTGTAGTCGGTGTAGAGCGACGCCCGCCTGCCATGGCCTGCCTGCGCGTAGATCAGCACGCAGTCGATGGTCATCGGGTCGATCTTCCATTTCCACCACAGCCCGTCGGCCTTCGTTCGCCCCGTGCCATACGCGGCGTCCAGCCGCTTGAGCATGAACCCTTCGACGCCGAGCGCGCGCGATTGCGCACGACGCCGGGCAAACTCCAGCCAGCTGGCATCGGTCTCGACCGGCGAAATCCTGAATGCCGTCCCGGCGAGCAAGGCCTCGAGCCGGTCGCGCCTTTCGCGCTGCGCCAGCGCGCGGATGTCCTGCCCGTCCTGTTCCAGGATGTCGTAGGCCATGAAGGTGACCGGCACGTCCGCCAGCACCTTCTTGGTCAGCGTCTTGCGGCCGATGCGCTGCTGCAGCAACGAGAACGCGGCGGGGCGGTCCTGCTTCCACACCATGATCTCGCCATCGAGCACCGTGCCATCGGGCAGCGCCTGGGCCAGCGCGACGAGCTCGGGAAAGCGGTCGGTCACCAGTTCCTCCCCGCGCGACCAGACCCAGGTCTGGCCCTGGCGCCGGACGATCTGGCCGCGGATGCCGTCGTATTTCCATTCCACCTGCCAGTCGGTCACCGGTCCGAGCGTGGCGGCGAAGACTTCCGGCGGCGCGTCGAGCTGATGGGCCAGGAAGAAGGGATAGGGCTGGCCGGGGTCCTGCACATCGGCCACGCCCGCCTCGCCCTGTGCGATCAGCGCCTGGAAGCGTTCCAGCGTCGGCAAGGCCTTGCCGTCGGTGTAGCCCATCATCCGCTGCGCCACCCGTTTCGCATCGACACCGCAATGCGCCGCCAGTGCCCGCTGCACCAGCAGCTTGCTGACGCCGACGCGAAATCCGCCACCCACCAGCTTGGACAGCAGGAAGCGGCCGGTCGCATCGAGTTCATTCCAGTATGAGCGGACCCGCACGGCGATCTCGGCCTCGCTCATCCCGCGCAGCGGCAGCAAGCGCTGCTCGACCCATTGCGCCAGGCCCACGTCCGAGCTTTGCGTGCCTTGGGGCAGGATGTGGGCGATGGTTTCCGCGAGGTCGCCGACCGCCTGGTAGCACTCGTCGAACAGCCATGCCGGAATGCCCGCCACGTCGCAGGCGAGCAGCGCCAGATTGCCCATCGAGACCACCTGGCGCGGCTTGCCGCCGGCCAGGAAATACACCGCCCAGGCCGCGTCGACGGGCGCCGCCATCTCGAAGTAACGCTGCAGCGCCTCCACCTTGGCGTTGGTGGAGGTGGTCGCATCCAGCTCGGAAAAAAGACGCGAGAACTGCTTCATCCGGCGGCCGCTGGCTCGACGTCGGCCTCGACCGCGTCACCGCCGTATTCGGTCTCGAAGGATTCGGCCTGCAGGCCCTGCTCACCGAGGTAGCGCACCATCACCGGAATGCTGCCGTGGGTAACGATGACGCGCTGTGCCCCGGTGGCGCTGATGGCGCGCATGAGGCCTGGCCAGTCGGCATGGTCAGACAGCACGAAGCCCCGGTCATAGCCGCCGCGCCGGCGGGCGCCCCGCAGTTGCATCCACCCGCTCGCGAACGCGGTGCTGGAGTCGCCGAAGCGGCGCACCCAGGGGCCGGCAGCGGCGCTGGGCGGACAGATCACGAGAGCGCGGCGCAAGTCGGCCTTGTCGGTGACCTCGGTCACCAGCCGCGTGGGTGGCAACTGCACGCCGGCGGCGCGGTATGCGCGATTGAGCGGTTCCACCGCTCCATGGACGATGATCGAGCCGATCGATGCATCGACGCCGCTCAGGATGCGCTGGGCTTTCCCGAAGCTGTAGCAGGCCAGGACGCTGGCCTTGCCGGCGTCCGCATTGCGCTGCCACCAGCCGTTGATGTCGGCGAAGATCTGGTCGTCCGGGCACCAGCGGTAGATCGGCATGCCGAAGGTCGATTCGGTGATGAAGACGTCGCAAGCCACCGGCTCGAACGGATCGCAGGTGCGGTCCGGCGCCACCTTGTAGTCGCCGCTCGCCACCCAGACCTGGCCGCCATGTTCCAGCCGCACCTGCGACGACCCCAGCACATGGCCGGCGGGATGCAGCGATACGGTCACGCCGTGGTGGGTGATGGCCAGGCCGTAAGGCAGCGTCTGCAGGTCGATCTGGCCCAGCCGCACACGCAGCACGCCTGCGGCGGGCGCCGCCGCCAGATAGTGGCCGTGCCCCACCCGCGCGTGGTCGGAATGGGCATGGGTGATCACCGCCCGGGCCACCGGCCGCCATGGATCGATATAGAAATCGCCGGGCGGGCAGTACAGGCCTTCAGGCCTCTGGACGATCAGGTCAGCGGCCATTTACAGGTACTTCTTGCCTTGCACCGCCAGCGCGATGCGCATGAGGAAGAAGGCGACCCATTCGCCCAATCGGTGGCGCAGCGGCCGCCGTGCGTAGGCCTGCGGGTCCATGCGCCGGCCTTCATGCGACATCGCGAGCACCAGCCGGCTGCGCAGGTCGCGCGAGAAGGCTTCGTCCTGCACCAGCACGTTGGCTTCGCGGGCCAGCAGCAGGCTGAGCGGGTCGAGATTGGAGGAGCCGACGGTGGACCACAGGCCGTCGACGACGGCCACCTTGGCGTGCAGGAAGCTGGGCGAGTATTCGTAGATCTGCACACCGGCAGCCAGCAGCGCGCCGTAGATCGGCCGGGCCGCGTAGTACTGCATGAAGTATTCGTAGCGGCCCTGCAGCAGCAACTGCACCGTCACACCGCGCCGCGCCGCCCGCACCAGCGCACTGCGCATCTTGCGGCCCGGAACGAAATAGGCGTTGGCGATGATCACCTCGCTGTGGGCGCGAGCGATCGCGCGGCGGTAGGCGCGCTCGATCCGGGACCGGTTGCGGACGTTGTCCCGCAACACCAGGGCCGCCTTCGCGCGCGGCCGCCTGTCAGCGCCCCGGGCCGGCGCAGCTGCGCCCGGTCCCGGATCCCTGGCACGCAGCGATCCGACCGCGCCCGCCACCCGGGCCTGGCGCAACTGCTGCACCGCCTGCAGCCGTTGCCACAGGCGCACCATGGTGGCAAGGACCGGCGCCACCAGCGGGCCGCTGACACGCATCGCGAAATCGAATCGCGGATGCTCCAGCTGCCCGTAGGTCGGATCGTGGAAATCGTCCAGGATGTTGATGCCGCCGCAAAAAGCGGTTTCGCCGTCGATGACACACAGCTTGCGGTGCATCCGGCTCCAGTTGCCGGGCCAGAGCAGGCCGAACCTGCCGGGCGGGGCATACATCCGCCACTGGACGCCGGCCTGGATGAAGCGCTCTTCCCATGAAGACGCAATGGGCTCGGTGCCGAACCCGTCCACCACCACCATCACGGCCACCGAGCGGCGCGCCGCGCGTTCCAGGGCTTCAGCGACCTCGGCGCCCGAAGCGGTGAAGTCGAAAATATAGGTTTCCAGCCGCACCTCGTCGCGCGCGCTGTCGATCGCTTCGATCAGCGCCGGGAACATCTCCCGGCTACCCTGCAACAGATCGAGCCGGTGACCCGCACGCAGCGGGGGAATGCCGTGCGACATGCCAGCAGCTAGAGTTTGAACTCGGCGATCAGCGGCAAGTGGTCGGACATCCGCCACCAGATGCGTCCCTTCGGCACCTCCAGCCCCACGGGCTTCAGGCCCCTCGAATAGACGAAATCGAGCTGGGCCAGCGGCAAACGCGCGGGAAACGTCGCGATGCGCTCGCCCACGAAATCACGAAAACCCAGGCCGTTCATGACCGGCCGCAGCTTGGTTCCCCAGTCGTTGAAGTCGCCGGCAACCATCACTGGCGCCGTCCGTGGAATCTCGCGTCCGATGTACAGGCCGAGCTGCTCGATCTGTCGGGCCCGGCTGCCGGCGATCAGCCCCAGGTGCAGCACGATGACGTGAACGGTGCGGCGTTCCACCTGGACTTCGACATGCAGCAGGCCGCGCTGCTCGAAGCGGTGGTCCGACATGTCCTCGTGGCCATGGGATACGATCGGCCAGCGCGACAGCAGCGCGTTGCCGTGCTCGCCATGCCTGGTCGTGGCGTTGGTCTGGTACACAGCCTGGTAACCCTCGGGACACAGGAAATCCGCCTGCGGCAATTCGGGCCAGCGGTGGAAATGGCGCGCTTCCTTGCGATGGAGCTTGCGGACTTCCTGCAGGCAGACGACGTCGGCGTCGAGTTGCTCCACAGCGTGGCCCAGATTGTGGATCTCCAGCCGGCGCACCGGTCCGATGCCTTGAACCCCCTTGTGGATGTTGTAGGTGGCGACCCGGAAGTTTGTCATTCCACAAATTGTGGCAGCAACAAGATGGCCTCGGCGTTGGAAGGAGAGAAACAGGCGTCCGCGGCGTCGCGCCAAGGCAACCACCGGTAACCGGTGTGTTCGCGCGGATTGAGCGTGACGGGCGTCGCCGCGGGCACGCACAAGCCGAAAACGTGTTCGGTGTTGCGGGTCACGCCCGCTGCGTAGCGGTGCTGCCAGCGCGGATAGATGTCGTACACATTTTCGAGGTGCCATTCGCGCAGCCCCGCATGCAGCGGCGTGCCGGGCTCGCAGGCGATCCCGGTCTCTTCCCCCACTTCGCGCGCCGCGGTCTGCACCAAGCTTTCTCCAACCTCATCCTTGCTGCCGGTCACGGACTGCCAGAACTCGCTGGCGTCGGCTCGGTTGATCAGCAGCACGTCGAGCTCGCGCGTGTGGATCACCACCAGCACCGATTGCGGAATCTTGAAGGGACTGCGGCTCACGCTAAATGGTCATGCCGCGGGCGCGGTGCTGCGCAGCCGGATGTGGAGCTCGCGCAGCTGCTTCTCGTCGACCGGTCCCGGTGCCTGCGTGAGCAGGTCCTGCGCACGCTGGGTCTTGGGGAAAGCGATCACATCGCGCAGCGACTCGGCGCCGGTCATCAGCATCACGAAACGGTCCAGACCGATGGCAATGCCGCCGTGCGGCGGAGCGCCGTATTGCAGCGCGTCCAGCAGGAAGCCGAACTTCAGCTTGGCTTCTTCGGCGTCGATCTTCAGCGCGCGGAAGACCTTGCTCTGCACCTCCTCGCGATGGATCCGGACGGAGCCGCCGCCCAGCTCGATGCCGTTCAGCACCGCGTCGTAGGCCTTGGCGACACAACGGCCGGGGTCGGTCTCCAGCCAGTCTTCGTGTCCGTCCTTGGGCGAGGTAAAGGGATGGTGCACTGCGTTCCAGCGCTGCGCATCGTCGTCGTACTCGAACATCGGGAAATCGACCACCCACAGCGGCTTCCACTGGCCTGCGATCAGGCCGCGCGCCTTGCCGAACTCGCTGTGGCCGACCTTCACCCGCAGTGCGCCGATGGAGTCGTTCACCACCTTGGCCTTGTCGGCGCCGAAGAAGATCAGGTCGCCGTTGCCGGCGCCGGTGCGCTTGAGGATCTCGGCGATCGCGGCGTCATGCAGGTTCTTGACGATGGGAGATTGCAATCCCTCCCGACCCGCACCCGCGTCGTTGACCTTGATCCAGGCCAGGCCCCTGGCGCCGTAGATCTTGACGAACTCGGTGTAGCCGTCGATCTCGCCGCGGCTCATCTCGCTGCCGCCGGGAACGCGCAGGGCCACCACGCGGCCGTCCTCGGCATTGGCGGGCGCCGAGAACACCTTGAAGTCGACGTCTTTCATCACGTCCGTCATCTCCGTGAATTCGAGCTGGACGCGCAGGTCGGGCTTGTCCGATCCGTACAGGCGCAGGGCGTCGGCATGTTTCATGACCGGGAAAGCCGGCATCTCGGTGCCGATCACGTTCTTGAAGGTGCTGCGGATCATGCCCTCGAACATGGTGCGGATCTCTTCCTCGTCCAGGAACGAGGTCTCCACGTCGATCTGGGTGAACTCGGGCTGGCGGTCGGCGCGCAGGTCTTCGTCGCGGAAGCACTTGGTGATCTGGTAATAGCGGTCGAAGCCCGCGACCATCAGCAGCTGCTTGAACAGCTGCGGCGACTGCGGCAGCGCGAAGAACATGCCGTCGTGCACACGCGAGGGCACGAGGTAATCGCGCGCGCCTTCGGGCGTGCTCTTCGTCAGCATCGGCGTCTCGATGTCGATGAAACCGTTCGCGTCGAGGAACTTGCG
>JANXVP010000044.1 GCA_025351615.1 Ramlibacter sp.
GGCCACGCGAGGCAAGAACTTCCTTGATTTCGTTGAGCGACTTGCGACCCAGGTTCGGAGTCTTGAGCAACTCGTTCTCGGTGCGCTGGATCAGGTCACCGATGTAATAGATGTTTTCGGCCTTCAGGCAGTTCGCGGAACGGACAGTGAGCTCCAGCTCATCGACAGGGCGCAACAGGATCGGGTCAAACTGCTGCGAGCTGCGCTGCACCGGAGCGTCGAAGGCGGCGAGTTCGCTGCCTTCGAGCTGGGCGAACACGGCCAGCTGCTCGACCAGGATCTTGGCCGAAGCGCGGACCGCATCTTCGGCCGTGATCGCGCCGTTGGTCTCGATCTCGACAACCAGCTTGTCCAGGTCGGTGCGCTGCTCGACGCGGGCGCTTTCGACGGTGTAGCTCACGCGCTTGACCGGCGAGAACGACGCGTCCAGCACGATCCGGCCGATCGACTTGGTGGGCTCGTCGGCGTAGCGGCGCATCGTGCCGGGCACATAGCCACGGCCCTTCTCGACCTTGATCTGCATGTCGATCTTGCCGCCCTGCGACAGGTGGGCGATGACATGGTCGGGATTGACGATCTCGACGTCATGCGGGGTCTGGATGTCGGCGGCGGTGACGATGCCTTCGCCGTCCTTGCGCAGGCTGAGGGTGACCTCATCGCGGTTGTGCAGCTTGAACACCACGCCCTTGAGGTTCAGCAGGATGCTGACAACGTCTTCCTGGACACCGTCGATCGACGAGTACTCGTGCAGGACGCCGGCGATCGTGACTTCGGTCGCCGAATAACCAACCATCGACGACAGCAGCACCCGGCGCAGGGCGTTGCCCAGCGTATGGCCGTAGCCACGCTCGAACGGCTCGAGCGTCACCTTGGCCTTGTTGGGCGCAAGCTGCTCGACATTGATGGCTTTGGGTTTGAGCAAATTGGTTTGCATGCAGGACTTCCTCTCAATACCCCCGGCTCGTTACACCGGTAAGGCTGGTGAAGTGCCCAAGCCGCGGTGCCCCGCAGCAGGGAACTAAAAAACATAAGGACAAGGCGGCGAAGCTGCCTCGTTTTCTCCTTCTTACTCGCGTTAACGCGAGTACAACTCCACGATCAGCGCTTCCTTGACGTCGGCTGCGAACTCATCGCGGTCCGGCACCTTCTTGAACGTGCCTTCGGCCTTGTCGGCGTTGACTTCGACCCAAGCCGGCAAACCGACTTGCTGGGCCAGCTGAAGCGCTTCGACGATGCGGTTCTGCTTCTTGGACTTGTCGCGAACCGCAATCACGTCGCCGGTCTTGACCATGTAAGAGGGAATGTTGACCGGCTGGCCGTTGACGGTGATCGCCTTGTGCGACACCAGCTGGCGCGCCTCGGCGCGCGTGGAGCCGAAGCCCATGCGGTACACCACGTTGTCCAGGCGGGACTCGAGGATGAACAGCAGATTGGCGCCGGTATTGCCACGGCGGCGGTCGGCTTCGGTGAAATACTTGCGGAACTGGCGCTCCAGGATGCCGTACATCCGCTTGACCTTCTGCTTCTCGCGCAACTGCAGTCCATAGTCTGAGGTGCGCTGGCCCGAGGTGCGGCCGTGCTGGCCGGGCTTGGAGTCGAACTTGGCCTTGTCCGCGATCGAGCGGCGCGCGCTCTTGAGGAACAGGTCCGTGCCTTCGCGGCGGGAGAGTTTGGCCTTGGGGCCGAGGTAACGTGCCACTTTGCTTCCTTTACGTCATCTGCCGCAGCCAACTGCTGCGGGAGCCGGTCACCCTGGGGTGCCGGCGGTGGGCTTGGTTGAAAACCAATTCATCCGTCGTATTTGATCGCACAGCGATCAGATACGACGTCTTTTCTGAGGGCGGCAGCCGTTGTGCGGGACCGGCGTCACGTCGGCAATCGATGTGATGCGGATGCCCAGCGCGGCCAGCGCCCGGACCGACGACTCGCGACCAGGGCCGGGGCCCTTGATCTCGATGTCGAGGTTCTTGATGCCTTGTTCGATGGCGGCACGGCCGGCCACTTCGGAAGCCACCTGGGCTGCGAAGGGGGTCGACTTGCGCGAACCCTTGAAGCCCTGGCCGCCCGAGGACGCCCAGGACAGGGCGTTGCCCTGGCGGTCGGTGATCGTGATGATCGTGTTGTTGAAGGACGCGTGCACGTGGCAGACGCCGTCGGACACGTTCTTGCGAACCTTCTTGCGCACGCGTTGTGCGGCATTATTGGCGGGGGCTTTGGCCATGACTGTTCTCTTTCCCGATTATTTCTTCAGTGCCTGGGCGGCCTTGCGCGGTCCCTTGCGGGTGCGGGCGTTGGTGCGCGTGCGCTGTCCGCGCATGGGCAGGCCGCGCCGATGGCGAAAGCCCCGGTAGCAGCCGATGTCCATCAGGCGCTTGATGTTCATCGTGGTTTCGCGGCGCAGGTCGCCTTCGATCGTGAACTGCCCGATCTGGTCGCGGATTTTCTCCAGGTCGCCGTCCGTCAGGTCCTTGACCTTCTTGGAATAGGCGATGCCTGTCGCTTCGCAGATCATGCGAGCGCGGGTGCGGCCGATGCCGAAAATCGCAGTCAGGCCAATTTCGGCGTGCTGATGCGGCGGAATGTTGATGCCAGCGATACGTGCCATGTTCGTCCTCTATAACTCTTGCGATCAGCCCTGGCGCTGCTTGTGACGCGGATCGGTGCAGATCACGCGGACAACGCCCTTGCGGCGGATGATTTTGCAGTTGCGGCAAATTTTCTTGACCGAAGCCGAAACTCTCATGTCGTTCTCCTAAAACTCTTTCCAGCAGCCGCGCCAGGTAACTACCTGACGCGGAACACAATTCGTGCCCTCGACAAATCGTAGGGCCTCAACTCCACGGTGACCTTGTCACCCGGAAGAATGCGGATGTAGTGCATCCGCATCTTTCCCGAAATATGTCCGAGCACCACATGCCCGTTTTCCAGCCTCACGCGGAAAGTCGCGGTCGGCAGGTTCTCCACGACTTCACCCTGCATCTGGACGACATCGTCTTTCGACATGTCTCACGCACCGGGCGAGGTCTTGAAATTGGCTTTCTTCAGCAGCGATTCGTATTGCTGCGACATCAAATAATTCTGGACCTGGGCCATGAAATCCATGGTCACCACCACGATGATCAGCAGCGAGGTGCCACCGAAATAGAAGGGTACGTTGTACTTGAGGATCAGGAATTCGGGCAGCAGGCAGACGAAGGTGATGTACACCGCTCCTGCCAACGTCAGGCGAACCAGGATCTTGTCAATGTAGCGCGCCGTCTGCTCGCCCGGGCGGATCCCCGGAATAAAGGCGCCGCTCTTCTTCAGGTTGTCGGCGGTCTCCCGGCTGTTGAACACCAGCGCCGTGTAGAAGAAGCAGAAGAACACGATAGCGCTGGCGTACAGCAGCACGTAGATCGGCTGTCCCGGCGTCAGCGTGCCGGCAATGTCCTTGAGCCAGCGCATGGAGTCGCCGGTGGCGAACCAGCCGACCACCGTCGCCGGCAGCAGGATGATCGACGAAGCGAAGATCGGCGGAATCACGCCGGCCATGTTCAGCTTGAGTGGCAAGTGCGACGACTGCCCGCCATACACCTTGTTGCCCACCTGCCGCCGCGCGTAATTGACCAGGATTTTTCGCTGGCCGCGCTCGACGAAGACCACGAAGTAGGTCACCAGCGCGATCACGATCACGATGAAAATCGCCACCAGGACGTTCATGGCGCCGGTGCGGACCAGTTCCAGCAAACCGCCGATCGCATTGGGCAGGCCCGCCGCGATGCCGGCGAAGATCAGGATCGAAATGCCGTTGCCCAGCCCACGCTCGGTAATCTGCTCACCCAGCCACATCAGGAACATGGTGCCCGCCGTCAGGCTGACAACCGCCGTCATGCGGAACCCGAAGCCGGGATTGAGCACCAGGCCGGCCGAGCCTTCCAGCGCCGTGGCGATGCCCAGCGACTGGAACAGGGCCAGGCCCAGCGTGCCGTACCGTGTGTATTGCGTGATCTTGCGGCGACCGGATTCGCCCTCTTTCTTGAGCTGCTCGAACGTCGGCACGACGTACGTGAGCAACTGCATGATGATCGAGGCCGAGATGTACGGCATGATGCCCAGCGCGAACACGGTGAAGCGCGACAGCGCGCCGCCCGAAAACATGTTGAACAGGCTCAGGATCCCGCCCTGCTGGCCCTTGAACAGCTGCGCCAGCTGGTCGGGGTTGATGCCAGGCACGGGAATGTGCGCGCCGACGCGGTAAACCACCAGCGCGAGCAGCAGGAAAACCAGCCGGCGACGCAGGTCGCCGAACTTGCCGGTC
Organism: Ramlibacter sp.; assembly: GCA_025351615.1. Taxonomy (GTDB): domain Bacteria; phylum Pseudomonadota; class Gammaproteobacteria; order Burkholderiales; family Burkholderiaceae_C; genus Ramlibacter. The sequence goes on from JANXVP010000044.1 coordinate 4,298, forward strand.
TTTGCAATTTGAGCTGCGCTAGTAGCCACTCGTCTTTTCCTTCATGGTCCGTGCAGTCAGGCCTGCTTGCCGACGGCGGCTTCGACGCTGCCACCGGCAGCTTCAATTGCAGCCTTGGCGCCGGCAGTCGCATAAATGCCCGTCAGCTTGACCGCGATCTTGAGTTCGCCGGTCTTGATGATCTTCACCACCTTGGCGATTTCAGGGATCAGCCCGGCCTTCTTCAGCGACAGCATGTCGACCTCGGCGGCGCCGAGCTTGCCCAGCGCCTGGAGCGTGACTTCGGCGTTGTACTTCAGCAGGTGAGACTTGAAGCCGCGCTTGGGCAGGCGCCGCTGCAGCGGCATCTGCCCGCCTTCGAAGCCGACCTTGTGGTAGCCGCCGGCACGGGACTTCTGCCCCTTGTGGCCGCGACCCGCGGTCTTGCCCAGGCCGGAACCGATGCCGCGGCCGACGCGGCGGCGTGCATGCTTGGAGCCGGCTGCGGGCTTGATGCCATTGAGTTCCATTTAGAGCACCTTGACCAGGTAATCGATCTTGTTGATCATGCCGCGCACTGCCGGCGTGTCCTGCAGTTCGCTGACGCTATTGAGCTTGCGCAGGCCGAGGCCGCGCACGGTGGCGCGGTGGTCGACCTTGGTGCCGATCGGGCTGCGAACCAGCTGGACCTTCACCGTTTTCTGTTGAGTTGCCATTTGTTGCTCCTTCAGGCGAAGATGTCTTCGACCGACTTGCCGCGCTTGGCCGCCACGTCGGACGGGGTCGTGGCGTTCTTCAGTGCGTCCAGCGTGGCGCGAACCATGTTGTAGGGATTGGTCGAACCGTGGCTCTTGGCGACGATGTCGGTGATGCCCATCACTTCGAACACCGCGCGCATCGGGCCGCCGGCGATGATGCCGGTGCCGCGCGGAGCGGGCGACATGATCACGCGGGCCGCGCCATGGTGGCCGGACACGTTGTGGTGGATCGACCCATTGCGCAGCGAGACCTTGGTCATGTTGCGGCGGGCTTCTTCCATCGCCTTCTGCACGGCTGCCGGCACTTCTTTCGACTTGCCCTTGCCCATGCCGACCCGGCCGTCGCCGTCGCCGACCACCGTCAGTGCGGCGAAACCGAGAATCCGGCCGCCCTTCACCACTTTGGTCACGCGGTTCACCGCGATCATCTTCTCGCGCATCCCGTCTTCGGGACCGTCACCTTGGGGTTTTGCCTGAACTCTTGCCATGATGTCTTTCCGTGTCCGTTAGAACTGCAGGCCGGCTTCGCGGGCCGCATCGGCCAGCGCCTTGACGCGGCCGTGGTACGCAAAACCTGCGCGGTCGAATGCAACTTTTTCGACGCCGGCGGCCCTGGCCTTCTCGGCGATCAGCTTGCCGACCTGCTGGGCAGCAGCGGTGTTGCCACCCTTGCCCGAGCCGCCGAGCGACTTGCGCAAGTCGGCCTGGGCCGTCGAGGCCGTCGCCAGCACCTTGCTGCCGTCTTCGGAGATCACCGTCGCGTAGATGTGCAGATTGGTACGGTTCACCGTCAGCCGCGCGACGCCTTGCGTCGCAATACGGATGCGGGTCTGGCGCGAACGACGCAGACGCTGCTCTTTTTTGGTCAACATGATTGCGTCCCTTACTTCTTCTTGGTCTCTTTGATCGTGATCTTCTCGTCCGAATAGCGGATGCCCTTGCCCTTGTAGGGCTCGGGCGGACGAATCGCACGGATCTCGGCGGCCACCTGGCCCACGCGCTGGCGGTCGGCACCCTTGATCACGACTTCGGTCGGGGTCGGAGTCGCCACCGTGATGCCCGCTGGCATGTCCTTGTTCACCGGGTGGGAGTAACCCACCGTCAGGTTCAGCTTGGCGCCCTGGGCCTGGGCCTTGTAGCCCACGCCGACCAAATTGAGCTTCTTCTCGAAGCCCTTGGTCACACCGACCACCATGTTGTTGACCAGCTGGCGCATGGTGCCGCTCATGGCATTGGCTTCACGCGACTCGTTGGCCGGCAGGAAGCTCAGCTTGCCATCCTTGTTGGCGATCGTCACCAGCTGGTTCAGGGCCAGCGACAGCGTGCCGCCCGTGCCCTTGACACTGATCTGGTCTTGCTTGATCGACACATCCACGCCTTGCGGGACGGCGACCGGCATTTTTCCGACTCGGGACATTTTTCTTTCCTTCCCTTAAGCCACGTAGCAGAGCACTTCGCCACCGACACCGGTCGCGCGCGCCTTGCGGTCGGTCATCACGCCCTTGGGGGTGGTGACGATCGCCACGCCCAGGCCGTTCATGACCTGCGGAATGGCGTCGCGGCCCTTGTACACGCGCAGGCCGGGACGGCTCACGCGCTCGATGCGCTCGATCACCGGGCGACCGGCGTAGTACTTCAGCGAGATTTCAAGTTCGGACTTGCCGTCTTGCGTCTTCACCTGGAAACCGTCGATGTAGCCTTCGTCCTTCAGCACCTGCGCGATGGCAATCTTCACCTTGGAAGACGGCACCGACACGGTGGGCTTGGCCACCATCTGCGCATTGCGGATGCGGGTCAGCAGGTCGGCAATGGGATCACTCATGCTCATTTAAATCTCTCCTGCCTTACCAGCTCGCCTTGACGATGCCGGGGATGTCCCCTGCAAACGCAAGCTCGCGGATCTTGTGGCGCACCAGGCCGAACTGGCGGAACGTGCCGCGGCCACGGCCCGTGATCGCACAGCGGTTGCGCTGGCGGGTCGGGTTGGCGTTGCGCGGGATCTTCTGCAGGGCCAGCCGAGCGGCTGCCCGCTCTTCGTCACTGCGCTTGAGGTCGCTGGCGATCGCCTTCTGCTCTTTGTGTTTCGCCGCAAACTTGGCGACCAGTTTGTCGCGCTTGAGTTCGCGCTGGATCAAAGCTACTTTAGCCACGGTGCACCCTCAATTCTTGAACGGGAAACGGAAGCCAGCGAGAAGCGCCTTGGCCTCCTCATCGTTCCTGGCCGTCGTGGTGATGCTGATGTTGAGACCGCGCAGGGCATCGACCTTGTCGTATTCGATCTCAGGGAAAATGATCTGCTCTTTCACGCCGATGTTGTAGTTGCCCCGGCCGTCGAAAGCGCGGCCGGAAATGCCGCGGAAGTCGCGCACGCGCGGCAGGGCCACGGTGACGAAACGGTCCAGGAACTCGTACATCTTGACGCCGCGCAGCGTCACCATGGTGCCGATGGCCTGGCCTTCGCGGATCTTGAAGCCCGCGATGGCCTTCTTGGCCTTGGTCACCACCGGCTTCTGGCCGGCGATCTTGGTCAGGTCGCTGACAACGTGGTCCATGACCTTCTTGTCGGCAACGGCTTCGGACACACCCATGTTGAGGGTGATCTTGGTCAGACGCGGAACTTGCA
>JANXVP010000053.1 GCA_025351615.1 Ramlibacter sp.
CCGCCCCGGCGCAAGGCCCTGTCACCACCGCGAGCAGCAGCGCTGCGACGACGACCAGGAGCGGTCTGGTGTACCAGCCGCTCAAGGAAGGCAGCGGCGCTTCGCCGGCCGCGACCGACACGGTCAAGGTGCACTATCGCGGCACGTTCCAGGACGGCCGTGAGTTCGACAGCTCGTACAAGCGCGGTGAACCCACCGAGTTCCCGCTGAACCGGGTCATTCCGTGCTGGACCGAAGGCGTGCAACTGATGAAGCCGGGTGGCAAGGCGCGACTGACCTGCCCACCTGCCATTGCGTATGGCGAGCGGGGCGCGGGCGGTGTCATTCCGCCCAACGCGACCCTGAATTTCGAAATCGAGCTGGTCTCGGTCAAGCGGTAAGCTGCGCGCCGTCCAATGAAAAAGCCCGGCACCTTGCGGTGCCGGGCCTGAGAAGCGGAGAACCGCTGTTGCCTTAAGGCTTGCTGGCCGTGGGAAAGGGCCAGGCCGCTTGTGGGTTCAGAGTGGTCTGAGCCGCAGGCGCAGCCGGGGCAGGTGCTGCCTTGGCTACGGGCCGGGGGGCAGCAGGCTTTTTCGCTGCTTTCTTGGCAGCGGGCTTTTTCGCTGCCTTTTTCGCGGCCGGCCGCTTCTTGGCTGCCGGCTTGCGGGCTGCGGACTTTTTGGCCGCAGTCTTTTTCGCCGACGTCTTCTTGGCAGGCGCCTTGCGGGCTGCGCTCTTCTTCGCGCCAGCCTTCTTCGCCGGTGCCCTCTTCGCAGCCGACTTCTTCGCAGCCGGGCGCTTGGCCGAAGCCTTCTTCGCCGGTGCCTTCTTGGCTGCTGCTTTCTTCGCAGGAGCCCTCTTCGCAGCCGACTTCTTCGCTGCCGGACGCTTCGCCGTGGCTTTTTTAGCCGTAGCTTTTTTCGCAGTTGCCATTTCTTTTCTCCTTGATCAAGTTGATCAACATCAACTAAAGAAGCACTCCATGCTTGTTGGTTGCATGAAGCGATCCATGGAGTTGGGCTCGTGCCCAGCTCCATGAACACCGGTGCCCGGTCCGTCTCCCGCTCTGTCGGCGTGGTCGTCGGTCCGTGCGAATCTCAAGCTCATTCCCGTCTTTTCGCTCTAGTCCCAGCTCAGCGCGCCGCCGGACTGGTACTCGATCACGCGGGTTTCGAAGAAATTGCGCTCTTTCTTCAGGTCAATCATTTCGCTCATCCAGGGGAACGGGTTTTCCTCGTTCGGGAACAGCGGCTCCAGGCCGATCTGCGTGGCGCGGCGGTTCGCGATGTAGCGCAGATAGCCCTTGAACATGGATGCGTTCATGCCCAGCACGCCGCGCGGCATGGTGTCTTCCGCATATTTGTATTCGAGCTCGACGGCCTGCTGGAACAGCACCTTGATGTCGGCCTTGAAGTCGGCCGTCCACAGGTGCGGATTCTCGAGCTTGAGCTGGTTGATCAGGTCGATGCCGAAATTGCAGTGCATCGATTCGTCGCGCAGGATGTACTGGTACTGCTCGGCGGCGCCGGTCATCTTGTTCTGCCGGCCGAGCGCCAGGATCTGGGTGAAGCCGACGTAGAAGAACAGGCCCTCCATCAGGCAGGCGAAGACGATCAGCGACTTGAGCAGCGTCTGGTCGCTCTCGTGGGTCCCGGTGTGGAAATGGGGGTCGCTGATGGCCTCGATGAAGGGGATCAGGAACTGGTCCTTGTCGCGGATCGACTGGACCTCGTTGTAGGCGTTGAAGATCTCCGCCTCGTCCAGGCCGAGCGACTCGACGATGTACTGGTAGGCGTGGGTGTGGATCGCTTCCTCGAACGCCTGGCGCAGCAGGAACTGGCGGCACTCTGGCGCCGTGATGTGGCGGTAGGTGCCCAGCACGATATTGTTGGCGGCAAGCGAATCGGCGGTAACGAAGAAGCCGAGGTTGCGCTTGATGATGCGGCGCTCGTCTTCGGTCAGACCGTTCGGGTCCTTCCACAGGGCGATGTCGCGGTTCATGTTCACTTCCTGCGGCATCCAGTGGTTGGCGCAGGAGGCGAGGTACTTTTCCCAGGCCCACTTGTATTTGAACGGCACCAGCTGGTTGACGTCGGTCTGGCCGTTGATGATGCGCTTGTCGGCTGCATTGACGCGCCTGTGCGCGGTGGCTTGAGCCTGCAGTGCGCGAGCGGCGACCGGAGCTGTGGCGGGAAGGACCGCGCCGTCGTCGAGAGTGCGAGTGGCGGGAGCGGAGATTTCGCGAGAGGCTTGCGAAAGAGGTGAATGGCTCACCTCGCGGCTCTGAATGAAGCCGCTGTTCAAGGGCGTTGGCGATGAGGGCTTGACTTCTTCGTCCCAGGTCAACATAAGTTTTCCAATGCTCGGATTATGTGAGCAGTGATATGAAATGAAAAGTGTTCGTTCACATCACTGCCCGATTGTGTTGCTCAATTGCATCGTGTTTTGTCAGAGAACACCGACAGTTTTTTGCTTGCGCGGCGTCACTGACACGCTTCGCACGTCGGGTCGTCGATCGCGCAGAACTTGATGTCGGTTGCGGGCGTGGCGTTCATCTGCGACTGCGCCGCGGCTGCAGCTGCATCGAGCGCGCTCATGCCGGAGTGCCCCATGCCGCCGGACGAAACGGCGTTCAGGCGTCCCGAGGTCACGGTCGATTTCTCAGTCTGCGTCGCGCTGATCGTGCGCAGGTAATACGTGGTCTTCAGGCCGCGCGTCCACGCCAGCTTGTAGGTGTCGTCCAGCTTCTTGCCGGACACGCCTGACATATAGATGTTGAGCGACTGCGCCTGGTCGATCCACTTCTGGCGACGGGCCGCCGCTTCGACCAGCCAGGTGGTTTCGACCTCGAACGCCGTTGCGTACAGCAACTTGATTTCCTGGGGCACACGGTCGATCGGCCGCAACGAGCCGTCGAAGTGCTTCAGGTCCATGACCATCACGTCGTCCCACAGGCCCAGGCGCTTGAGGTCCCGCACCAGGTAGTGGTTGATGACGGTGAACTCGCCCGACAGGTTGGACTTGACCGAGAGGTTGCCGAAGCAGGGCTCGATCGACGCGTCGACGCCGATGATGTTGGAGATGGTCGCCGTCGGGGCGATCGCCACGCAATTGGAGTTGCGCATCCCGTCCTGGGCAATCTTCCTGCGCAGCGCGTCCCAGTCCATGCTGGACGACTTGTCTACCTCGACATAGCCGCCACGCTGCTTTTCAAGCATGTCGAGCGTGTCCAGCGGCAGGATGCCCCGATCCCAGAGCGAGCCCTTGTAGCTGGAGTACTTGCCGCGCTCGCGGGCCAGCTCGGTCGAAGCCCAGTAGGCGTAGTAGCAGACGGCCTCCATCGAGCGGTCGGCGAACTCCACGGCCTGCTGCGACGAATAGGGAATGCGCAGTTCATACAGCGCGTCCTGGAATGCCATCACCCCCATGCCGACCGGCCGGTGCCGCAGGTTGGAGTCGCGGGCCTTCTTGACGGCGTAGTAGTTGATGTCGATCACGTTGTCGAGCATGCGCATCGCCGTGGTGATGGTCTTCTTGAGCTTCTCATGGTCCATCGCACCGTCCTTCAGGTGCTGGAGCAGGTTGACCGAACCCAGGTTGCAGACCGCCGTTTCGGTGTCGCTGGTGTTGAGCGTGATCTCGGTGCACAGGTTGGACGAGTGCACAACTCCCACATGCTGCTGGGGCGATCGGATGTTGCAGGCGTCCTTGAAGGTGATCCAGGGATGGCCGGTCTCGAACAGCATCGTCAGCATCTTGCGCCACATGTCGGCGGCCTGCACCGTGCGGCTCGGCTTGATCTCGCCGCGTTTTGCCCTCTCTTCGTAGGCCACATAGGCCTGCTCGAAGTCGATGCCGAACTTGTCGTGCAGGTCGGGCACGTTGGACGGTGAAAACAGCGTCCACTCGCCCTTTTCCATCACGCGGCGCATGAACAGGTCCGGAATCCAGTTGGCCGTGTTCATGTCGTGCGTGCGGCGGCGGTCGTCACCGGTGTTCTTGCGCAGCTCCAGGAATTCCTCGATGTCGAGGTGCCAGCTTTCCAGGTAAGTGCAGACCGCGCCCTTGCGCTTGCCGCCCTGGTTCACCGCCACGGCCGTGTCGTTGACCACCTTCAGGAACGGCACGACGCCCTGCGATTCGCCGTTGGTGCCTTTGATGTGGGAGCCCAGGGCGCGCACCCGGGTCCAGTCGTTGCCGAGGCCGCCCGCGAACTTCGACAGCAGGGCGTTTTCCTTGATCGACTCGTAAATGCCGTCCAGGTCGTCGGGCACGGTGGTCAGGTAGCAGGAAGACAGCTGCGAGCGCAGCGTGCCGGCGTTGAAGAGCGTCGGAGTGCTGGACATGAAGTCGAAGCTGGACAGCACTTCATAGAATTCGATGGCGCGGCTTTCGCGGTCGATCTCGTTGAGCGACAGGCCCATGGCCACGCGCATGAAGAAAGCCTGGGGCAGTTCGATGCGGGTCTTGCGCTCGTGCAGGAAGTAGCGGTCGTACAGTGTCTGCAGCCCGAGGTAGTCGAATTTGAGGTCGCGCTCCGCCTTTAGCGCGGAGCCGAGCTTCTTCAGGTCGAACTGGAGCAGCTTGTCGTCCAGCAGTTCGGCGTCGACGCCGCGCTTGATGAAGCCGGGAAAGTAGTCGGGATAGCTTTGCGCCATCTCCGAAGGCGGCAGGTCGCGGCCCAGGACTTCCTTGAAGATGGTGTGCAGCAGCAGGCGCGCGGTTGCATAGGTGTAATCCGGGTCTTTCTCGATCAGCGTGCGCGCCGCCAGGATCGACGCCTTGTAGACCTCATCCATCGGAACCCCGTCGTACAGGTTGCGCATGGTTTCCGCCATGATCGGATCGGGCTTGACGTCGGCGCCCAGGTTCTGGCAGGCCGATTCGATCAGGCCCTTCAGGTGACCCAGGTCCAGTGCGATGCGCTGGCCCCCCCCATCCAGGACATGGATCGTCGGCGCCCTGGCGGCTTCCGGGGCCGCCTGCTTGGCGCGCTCCTGCGTCCGGCGCTCGCGGTACAGCACATATGCGCGTGCGATTTCGTGGTGGCCGCCGCGCATCAGGCCGAGTTCGACCTGGTCCTGGACGTCTTCGATATGGAAAGTGCCACCACCGGGACGCGAACGCATCATCGCGCGGATCACTGCCTGGGTCAGGCCGTCCACTGTCTCACGCACGCTGGCCGACGCCGCGCCCTGTGTGCCGTGCACAGCCAGGAAGGCCTTCATCATGGCGATGGCGATCTTGTTCGGCTCGAAGGGCACGACCGACCCGTTGCGGCGAATGATCTGGTAATGGGCCAGCGGGTTGGTGACGGCGTTCACCGCGGTTTCTTGACCGGCCCCGGCGGCATGGCCGGTGCTGGTTGTGGACAGGGTGCTTGAAGCGATCTGCATGGTTCCTCTTGCGCGTTCTTGGGGCTTGTTGCGGTGCCTGCTGCAGCACCGCGGTAAAACAAAATTTCGGTGTCGGCACACTATATCTAGTGGTTCCCGGGAATTCAAGCGCTATATGTAGTGTTGTGACAAGGTGCTCACTTTGCATTTTCGAGCGCGCAAAAGACGCCGGCTGCGCATCCTTGCGCAGCGCGCACCAAGCCAGCGCCCGGCCGGCAGCAGGTAGCCTGTATGCGGTGCCCTCGCGTTTTTTGCCCAGCGGGCCGCATCCATGCTGGATGCTGCGGCACTGCGCATGTCTGATCGCCCTGCGCTCTCGCCGACTGCCGTTGCCCGGCGGCAACTCGTGCCGCCAGCACGGGGTTTCCCCGTGTTGCCACCCACTAGATATGGGGGCAGACGCCGCCTTTTCCACTACCTATAGTGTACCGTGCACACCCGCCGGGAATCGCGCTGCGCTCCATCCCAACGCATCGCGCAACCCGCGCCAGTCGAAGCCGGACCCCGGGTCGTGCTTGCGTCCGGGCGCAATGTGCTGGTGGCCGGCAACGTGTTCGATGGGATAGCGCTGGGCGATGGCCGTGCACAAGCCGCTGAGCGTCTCGTACTGCGCAGGTTCAAACGTGCCGCCTTCGAGGCCTTCGAGTTCGATGCCGACCGAATCGTCGTTGCAATTGTCGCGGCCGCGATAGCTGGACTGGCCGGCATGCCAGGCACGGTCGTCGCAGCTGACGAACTGCCACAGATCGCCTTTGCGCCCGACGAAGAAGTGGGAAGACACCTGCATGCCTTCGATCTGCTTGAAGTAAGGATGGGCGTCCCAGTCCAGCGTGTTGGTGAACAGCCGCTGGACCTGCCCGCCACCGTATTGCCCGGGCGGCAGGCTGATTGAATGCACGACGATCAGGTCGATCCGGACAGCGGCCGGTCGCGGGCCGAAGTTGGGGGAGGCCCGCCTGCGCGCGTAACCGTACCAGCCCGCCCGCCACATCGGCCCGGCCGGCTGGTCCTCAGGCTCGCTCATCCTGCGGCTCGTCGCCACCCGGCGCTAAGATGGCCAGGCGCGCGATCCGATAGCGGATCTGGCGCAGGCTCAGGCCAAGGCGCTGGGCGGCGGCGGTGCGATTGAAGCCGCTTTCCTGCAGGGCCTTGACCAGAATCTCCCGCTCCTGCTGGTCGAGATAGGCCTGCAGATCGCCGGGCATCACGTGCGGCGGCGGCGCGGCGTGTCCTACGGCCCCGGCAGCCGGGTCGGCTTCGTGCAACGCGCTGGCGGCCTGTGCCGGCGCGACCTGCGTGGGTGCAAAGTCAACCTGCAACTCCTCGCCGTCGCTCAGCGCCACGGCACGATGCAGCAGGTTTTCCAGCTCGCGCACATTGCCCCCGAGCGCGTGGGCGCAAAGCTGTTGCAGCACGTATTCCGAAAGCACCGGCACCGGCATCGACGACTCCAGGGCAATCCGGGCCAGCAGGGCCTTGCACAGCGCGGGCAGGTCACCCCGCCGCTCCCGCAACGGCGGCACCAGAATCTCGATCACGTTCAAGCGGTAGTACAGGTCCTGCCGGAAGCGTCCCGCCAGGACGTCGGCCGCCAGGTCCTTGTGGGTGGCGCTGACGATGCGCACGTCCACCGCGTCTTCCTGGGTCGAGCCGAGCGAGCGAACCTGGCGTTCCTGGATGGCGCGCAGCAGTTTCGACTGCATCGCCAGCGGCAGATCCCCGATCTCGTCGAGAAACAAGGTGCCGCTGCGGGCCGCCTGGAAGTAACCTTCGCGATCTTGTGTCGCGCCGGTGTAGGACCCCTTGCGCGCGCCAAAAAACTCCGCCTCGAGCAGCGACTCGGGGATCGCGCTGCAGTTCACGGCGACGAACGGCCCATCGGCCCGATGGCTGCAGGCGTGAACGGCTCTCGCGACCAGTTCCTTGCCGGTGCCGGACTCGCCGCGCACCAGCACCGGGGCCATGCTCCGTGCAACCTTGGCGATGCGATCTTTCACGTTCTGCATTGCCGTGGAGTCGCCGACGAGACGGTCCAGCGCCGCGCGGCTGCTGGCCGGGCGCTCGCCTGCGGCGGGCGGCCGGGCCCCGGCAGCCCGCCCGGGCCGCGGCGGGGCTTCCTGGATGGCGGCGGCGACGACACTGCGGAACTGCTTCAGGTCGACCGGCTTGGTCAGGTAGTCGAAAGCGCCGGCCTTGAGGGCCTCCACGGCGTTCTCGGCGGAGCCATAGGCGGTCATGACGACACAACGCTCCGGCCGCTGCTGGTCCAGCATCCGGTTCAACAATTCCAGCCCCAGCCCGTCGGGCAGCCGCATATCCGTGATCACGGCGTCGAACCGGTGCGTCTCGAGCTGCTGCCAGGCTTCAGCCAGGCTGGCGGCAGCTTCGACGCGATAGCCTTCGCGCAGCAGGGTGAGTTCGTACAACGTGCGCAGGTCGGGCTCATCGTCGACCACGAGGACATGTGCAGGAGAAGCGGGAAGGACGGCCATCAGGCGGCTATTGTGTCAAATGAGGAATTCCCCGCAAGTGTCGGGCTGTCGGGTCTGAACACCACGAAGAACTCATTGCCCTGGCGTCCGGCGCCGGCAGGACCGATGCCGCGGCGGTAGCCGATGTGCGCGCCGTGGCGCTCGCACAACTCGCGGCAGATGTACAGGCCCAGTCCGCTGGAGCGGCTTTCAGAGGAGAAGAACGGTTCGAACAGGTGCTGGCGAACCGCTGACTCGAGCGGCGCTGCGTCGCTCCACACCCGCACGGTCGATTCCCGCCCGACCCGTTGTGTCAGGACGCAAATGGAGGCCGGCTGCGCGCTGGCGTAGCGATGCGCGTTGTCCAGCAGGTTGATGAGCACCCGCCGCAGGTGATCGGCTTCGAAATTCACAAGGACGCCCTTGCAGGCGAGCGAGAGCTGCAGCCGCTCGCCAACCCCGGACTGCCGGGCCCAGTCGGTGCAGGCGACCATGACCGAGTCGTCCAGATCCAGCTTCAGCGCGACAGCGGCCGGTCCCTGGTGCTGGACCCGCGAGATATCGAGGATCTCTTCGACGATCCTGGCCAGCCGCTGGGCGTTCTGCCGCACCATGGCGCTGAGCTGGCGCTGGGACGGCTCGATCAGGTCTTCTTCCAGCAGCGCGTTGGCCTGTGCGATGGCGGCCAGCGGGTTGCGGATTTCATGCGCCACGGCGGCCGACATGCGGCCCATGGCAGCCAGCTTTTCGGTGCGCAGGCGCGCTTCGAGTTCGCGCAGGTCTTCGAGGAACATCACGCACAGGCTTTGCGCCGGATCGTCCTGGGCGGCTGTCAGCCGGGTGCGGACCTGCACCCTGCGTGGACTGCCCACGCCATCGTCGATCGCGACGTCGGCGCGCTGTGCCGACCCCGTCGTGAAGGTGCGCAATGCGAGTTCGGCAAGCGGTTGCCAGGGCCTCTGATCTGTCAGCATCAACGGGCTGCGTGGTGGAACGGCCAGGTCGCCCAGCTGCCGGCGGGCGGCCGGATTGGCGGTCCGCACGCGCCCATCCGCATCGACCACCAGCACTCCGTCCCCGAGGTTCTCGATCACCAGTTCGTTGACCTGCGCCTGGACCCGGGCGGCTTGCCGGCTGTGGCGCGCTGCTTCTTCCTCGCGGGCCAGTCGCGCGGCCAGCTGGTTGACCAGCACGGCGACAGCGAAGTAGCCCATGCCGGTGAGGCCGGCCTGCAGGAACCTGGGCGCCATTTCCGCCGGCATCTGCAAGGACACCACCCAGGCTTCAGCGAGCAGCAGCAGGGTGACGCCGGCGGCGGTGCCCAGTGCCAGCAGGCTGGATCCGAGCACCGCTGCCATCAGCACCGGCAGCGCGAACAACGGGCCGTATTTGATATTGCCGGCCTGCAGGAACTCCAGGGCCGAGAATGCCACCAGGTCGACGCCAATGGTGGAAACCCATTGCGGATCGAAGGCGTTGCCCGGTGGCTGCGGGCGCGTGAAAATCCGCACCGCGAGCGTCGCCGCCAGGTAGGCACCACACAACCAGAGCAGCCAGGTGGTGATGCCCAGGGAAGTCCCGATCAGCATGTACAGCGTCGACAGCACCGCCAGCAGCACCAGCGCAATGGTCACCCGCGCGGTCATGAAACCGCGCCACAGGCGGCTGAACGGTGTGTCGCCAATCAGCTCCAGCGTCGACTCGACCCAGGGAATCGAAGCGGGGCTGGCCATTCAGCTTCCGGCGCGCAGCCGGTGCTCCTGGCAGCAGTAAAGGCGTCCATCGGGACCTGCCAGTGCGTCTGTTCGGGGCAGGTGCACCGAGCACACCGGGCAGCGCACCATGTCTTGCGGCAAGGGCAGCGGCGGCGGCGGCCGTTCCTGCCGGTCGACGCGCCGGTTGTTGCGCCAGACCCAGAGCGCCACCATGACCACCGCGAGCACCAGCAGGTATTTCATTGCGCGCGCCCGAGCACCACTTCGAGCACGAAGCGGGATCCGACGTAGGAGAGCAGCAGCAGCAGCGCCCCGATGTAGAGCACCCGGACGGCCTTGCGGCCACGCCAGCCGAAGCGCGACCGGCCCAGCAGCAGCAATGCGAAGGCGAGCCAGGACAGCACCGAGAACAGGGTCTTGTGGTCCCATTTCCAGACCCGGCCCGGACCGTACAGCGTTTCGGTGAACAGGAAGCCCGCCAGCAGCGTGGCGGAGAGCAGCACGAATCCGGCGCCGACGAATCTGAAGGTCAGGCGCTCCAGCGTCAACAGCGGCAAACCGATATCGGGTGGCGCAGCCTGCCGGATCTCCCTCTCCGCGCGGGTCATCAGCCAGGCATGCACCACGGCGGCGGCAAACAGCCCGTAGGAGGCGATGCCCAGCACCAGGTGCAGCGGCAACCACGGCGAGGCTGTCGCATGCAGCGGCGTGCCCGGAAATGCGAGGGCCAGCAGCACGGCGGCTGTGCCCAGCCCAGCCAGTGCCCAGCGCGCTTGCATTTGAGGAAACATCTTCTGCTCCACTGCATAGACCGTGAGCACCAGCCATGCGGTGACCGAGAGTGCAGGTGCGAACCCGAAGCGCGGAGCATCTCCGAGCAGCCCGAGCGCCAGCACCGATCCATGCAGCAGCCATGCCGCCAGCAAGGCCAGTCGGGCCGCGGGTTCGCTAAAGAATCGGGCGGCGGCTGCGGGGACGGCGTAGGCAGCGGCGGCGGCCAGCGCCAGCACCATGCTCGCTGGGGGCGCACTGGCTAGAATCATGGGTTCACAGTTTAGCCCCTTGCGTCTTCGCCTCAGCGTTCCCAGCGCACGAAGGACCTCCCCTCATGGCATCCGCCCTCTCCGACAAACTCTCCCGCCTGGTCAAGGAAATGCGTGGCCAGGCCCGCATCACCGAAGAAAATGTCCAGGACATGCTGCGCGAAGTGCGCATGGCTCTGCTTGAAGCCGACGTTGCGCTGCCCGTGGTGCGCGACTTCATCGCCCGCGTCAGGGACAAGGCAATGGGGCAGGAGGTGCTCGGCTCGCTGTCGCCCGGCCAGGCGCTGGTCGGCATCGTCAGCCGCGAGCTGGCTGCGACCAAGGGCCTGGGCATCAGCGACATCATCCTGGCAGCGCAGCCGCCCGCGGTGATCCTGATGGCCGGCCTGCAAGGCGCCGGCAAGACCACGACGACGGCCAAGCTGGCCAAGCATCTGATCGAGAAGCGCAAGAAGAAAGTCCTGACGGTGTCCGGGGACGTGTATCGCCCGGCGGCGATCGAGCAGCTCAAGACCGTGACCACGCAGGCCGGGGCGGAGTGGTTTCCCTCCACGCCGGATCAGAAACCTGTCGACATCGCGCGGGCTGCCCTCGACTACGCGAAGCGCCATTATTTCGACGTGCTGCTGGTCGACACCGCCGGCCGGCTCGCCATCGACGAAGTGCTGATGCGTGAGATCCAGGAATTGCACGCTGTGCTCAATCCGGTCGAGACGCTGTTCGTGGTGGATGCGATGCAGGGCCAGGACGCGGTCAACACGGCGAAAGCCTTCAAGGAAGCGCTGCCGCTGACCGGCATCATCCTGACCAAGCTCGATGGCGATTCGCGCGGCGGTGCGGCGCTGTCGGTGCGACAGATCACCGGCGCGCCGATCAAATTCGCCGGCGTGAGCGAGAAGATCGATGGGCTGGAAGTCTTCGATGCCGAGCGGCATGCCGGCCGCATCCTGGGCATGGGCGACATCGTGGCACTGGTCGAACAGGTCACGGCCGGTGTCGACATGCAGGCGGCGCAAAAGCTCGCGGCCAAGGTCAAGAGCGGCGAGGGTTTCGACCTGAATGACTTCCTGTCGCAGATCCAGCAGATGAAAAGCATGGGCGGGCTGTCGCAATTGATGGACAAGCTGCCGGCGCAGATGCAGGCCAAGGCCGGCCAGGTCGACATGGACAAGGCCGAGAAGGACATCCGGCGCAAGGAAGGGATCATCCAGAGCATGACGCCGCTCGAGCGACGCAAGCCCGACCTGATCAAGGCCACGCGCAAGCGCCGCATCGCGACCGGTGCCGGCGTGCAGGTGCAGGAAGTGAACCGGCTGCTCAACGAGTTCGACCAGATGCAGACGATGATGAAGAAGATGAGGGGCGGCGGCCTGATGAAGATGATGAAGCGTATGGGCGGTATGGGCGGCAAGGGCGGTGTGCCGAAAATGCCTTTTTGAGAACTTGTGGGACAGACCTTTAGCTCTGTCCCCAACTGACCATGCAGTGGGACAGACCTTTAGCTCTGTCCCCAACTGACCATGCAGTGGGACAGACCTTCAGCTCTGTCCCCAACGAATCCCCTCAATCGGCCCTGATGTTGGCCGCCTTGGCCACCGCGCTCCACTTGGCGATGTCGGCCGCGATCACCCGGCCGAATTCCTCGGGCGTGCTCGCTGTGGGGTCGATCCCGAGCGCGATGATTCGCTCGCGTATTTCCGGCAGCTTCAACACCCGCGCCACCTCGTCCTGCAGGCGGCGGATGACGGGCTGCGGCGTTCCGGCCGGCGCGAGGATGCCGGTCCACAAGGCGATGTCCATGTCGGCAAAGCCGGACTCGCGCATCGTCGGCACGTCGGGCCAGGCCGGATGCCGGGTCGGCGTCGTAATGGCCAGGGCGCGGATCCGCCCGGCCTTGACCTGCCCCACCAGCGGAGGAGGATCCGCAAGCGTCATCGTGACCTCGCCGGTCGCGGTGGCATTGACCGATTCGTTGCTGCCCTTGTAGGCGATGTGCTGGAAGGCGGTACCGGTTTTCTGCTTGAACAGCTCGGCGGCGAGCTGGAACGGCGCGGCGCTGGCGCCGTAATTGGATTTGTCGGGATTTGCCTTGGCATAGTCAACCAGCTGCTGCACTGTCTTCGCAGGATGCGCCTGCGACACCGCGAGGATGAGCGGAAACGAGCCGAGCAGGCTGATCGGCGCGAAGTCGCGCAGCGGAGCGTAAGGCAGCTTGCTGTAGAGCGCGGGGTTCATCGACATCGGACCGCTGGGCCCCAGCAGGATGGTGTAGCCGTCGGGAGCAGCACGGGCGACATATTGCGCCGCGATGATCGACTGCGCGCCGACCCTGTTCTCGACCACGACCGGCTGGCCCAGGCCTTCGCCCATCTTCGACGCAACGATGCGGGCAAGCAGGTCGGTGCCGCCGCCGGCTGCGTACCCGACGATCAGCTGGATGGGCCTGGCTGGATACGCGGGCTGGGCCTGGGCCGCTGCGCAGCCGGGCAGGGTCAGCGCAAGCGCCAGGATGCGGCAACGAAAAAGGGGGCAGTTCATTTTCGGATTTCCTTGAGCTGGTCGTGCTCAGAGCCGCGTCACGCGCACGCACAGGACTGCAGCCCTGCCAGAGTCGATTGCCGCGATGCAGCGAACGATCGCTGGCTTCAACTGGTCGGGGTCATCGACAGTTTCCGCATGGGCGCCGAACGCTGACGCCACCTGCGCAAAACCGCGTTGCTCGCCGCCCAGCCGAGCCTGGAAGTCATCGCCCTGCGCAGCGGCCCCGTCCGGATACACGCGCAGCACCGCCTCCTTGACGGCCTGCCAGCCGCCGTTGTCCAGGACCACGGTGAAGATCGGCAGCCCATATTGCTGCGCGACCGCATACACAGCCGTTGGATTGCAGAAGTGGAAACCGCCGTCGCCGACGAACTGGACCACCCGGCTGCGCGGCCGCGCCAGCTTCGCGCCCAGCGCCATGCCGCCACTGAAGCCGAGGCCTCCGCCCGCCAGGCCGATGTAGCTTCGCGGCTCGGTGCGACCGACCTGGTTGAGGACCGCCAAGCCGTTGCGGATCGCTTCGTTGATGACGATGTCGTCAGGCCGCAGGACTTCGTTCACGCAGGCGCACACGTATTCCGGCGCAACTGCGCCGACAGTTCCCGGCGTGGCGCCAGCCGCCGAGATTCTCTGGCGGCGCGCTTCTCGCCGCGGTCGCCAGTCCTCGATGCGCCGGGCTGCGCGCTCGCGGAAGCTGTCATCGGCCTGGGCCCGGACGATTTCCAGCACCCGCGCGAGCACGGTCGCACAGTCGCCCTGCACGCGCAGCTCCGTGGGAAAGCCCCACATCGGGAAATCCTTTTTCACTGCATCCACGTCGATATGGACCCAGGCCAGCTCCGGACGGTCCGGCACGGAATGCGGCAGCCACGGCACGTCGACATCGAGCAGCAGTCCGAGGTCGGCTTGCGCGATCGCGCTCACAGGATCGAAGCCGGCAAAGCAGGGTGAATCGCGGGGGATGTTGAGATACAGCGGATTGAACTCGAACACGCGCAGGCCGCATTCGCGGGCCAGCGCATCCAGCACGGCGACCGCCTGCGGCTTGCGCCCGAGGTAAGCGGTGATCGCGATCGGGTTACGGGATTCGAGCAGCCGCTGCGCGATCTTCTGCGCCATCGCCGCATCGACGCCGCCTGTCGCAACAGCGCCGTAGCGAGCGTCCGGGTAAGGGCGGACGGCGTCCTCGTGCCAGTCCTGCGCCAGCGTTTCCCGCGGCAGCGTCAAAAAGACGGGGCCGCAGGGATCGCTCTGCATCAGCGTATGGCCGCGGCGAAGCGCTTCCTTCACGACCACGCCGGATGGCAGGTTGTATTCCCATTTGACGTACGGCCGCACCAGGCTGCCGATGTCGTACGGATCCTGGACGAAGTGCACGTAGTTGTCGCGCGAACCCGGCAATTCGCCGTGGATCGTGTACGGCGCCTTGCCGGCCATCAGGAAGACGGGCAGGCGGGAACGGAACAGGTTGTGCAGGCCCATGCTCGCGTTGGCGGTCCCGGCATCGACGTGGACCAGCACCGCCTGTCCGTTGCCGGTCATCGCCGCATAGCCGCCGGCCATGTGCACCGCGACATTCTCGTGCGGACACAGCACCATGGCGGGAGCGGGGCGGCCTTCGCGCTTCCAGTCGGCGAGCGCCTCGATCAGCGAGACATGATCGGTGCCGAGGTTGGCAAAGACATGGTCGATTCCGACGTCGCCCAGGCCCTCGAGCAGATAGTGGGCGGTCGAATGCGTAGCCATGGCCGCATTCTGCCTTCGCCAACCGCTACGTGGTGAGCACCTCGCCGCGCAGCGAATGCGGATTGGTCTGCGTGATGCGCACGTCGACCATCTCGCCCGCAAGCCGGATGGGCCCCTTGAAATTCACCACGCGATTGCACTCGGTGCGCCCTGCCAGCTCGGCCGGGTCCTTGCGCGAAGGCCCCTCGACCAGGATGCGCTGCACGGTGCCCAGCCGGTCGGCGCTGATCCGGCGCACGTTGTCCTCGACCACGGCCTGCAAGTGCTGCAGCCGCTTCAGTTTGACGGCGTGCGGGGTGTCGTCGTGCAGCGCGGCCGCCGGCGTGCCGGGCCGGGGACTGAAAATGAAGGAGAAACTGCTGTCGAAGCCGACGTCGTCGATCAGGCTCATCGTTTTCGAGAAATCGTCATCGGTTTCGCCCGGAAAGCCGACGATGAAGTCGCTCGAGAGCGACAGCCCGGGCCGGATCGCGCGCAGCTTGCGCACGGTGCTCTTGTATTCCATCGCGGTATAGCCGCGCTTCATCCCCATGAGGATGCGGTCGCTGCCGTGCTGCACCGGAAGATGCAGATGGCTCGCCAGCTTGGGCAGCTTGCCATACGCCTCGATCAGGCGCTGGGTGAATTCGTTGGGATGACTGGTCGTGTAGCGGATGCGCTCGATGCCCGGAATCCCGGCCACGTAGTCGAGCAGCAACGCGAAGTCGGCGATGTCCGCCGTCTCCCCCATCCTGCCGCGGTAGGCGTTGACGTTCTGCCCGAGCAGCGTCACCTCTCTCACGCCCTGGTCGGCGAGCCCGGCAACTTCCACCAGCACGTCCTCGAACGGCCGCGACACCTCTTCGCCCCGGGTGTAGGGAACCACGCAGTAGCTGCAGTACTTGCTGCAGCCTTCCATGATGCTGACGAACGCGGTGCAGCCTTCCACCTTCGCAGGCGGCAGCTTGTCGAACTTCTCGATCTCGGGAAAGCTGATGTCCACCTGGGGCCGGTCCTCGCGCTGGCGTTGCTCCAGCATTTCCGGCAGGCGGTGCAGGGTCTGCGGCCCGAACACGACGTCGACATAAGGCGCGCGCGCGATGATGGCGGCGCCCTCCTGGCTGGCGACGCATCCGCCGACGCCGATCAGTACGCCCTTGCGTTTGAGATGCTTGATCCGTCCGAGGTCGGAGAACACCTTCTCCTGCGCCTTTTCGCGCACCGAACAGGTGTTGAACAGGATCAGGTCCGCCTCTTCGACATCCTGCGTCGGCTCGTAACCCTGCGCTGCGTGCAGGACGTCCGCCATCTTGCCCGAGTCGTACTCGTTCATCTGGCAACCGAACGTCTTGATGAAGACCTTCTTGCTCATGCCCCCACCCGGTTCAGCGGCGGCTGCCGAAGATCAGTGCGAGCAGCTCGTTAAAGCGCTGAAAGCCGGTCGCACCGTCGGCGCCCGCCAGCTTGTCGTCTTCTTCCGGCGTGAGCACCCAGACCTCGTGGATGAGGCCGGCGGCGTCGCGGCGATACACCACTGGCAGGGCCTGTCCGACCAGTCCGCCCGAAAGCTGCACAAGATTGTTGACGCCGCGGATGCGCGAACCCGGCGAGAGACGGTCGGGCTTGCCGTCCACAGTGACCTCAGGGGGCGCCGTCACGGTGAGGCGGCCGCGGACCACATCCTTCGGGACCTCGCGCACCAAGCCTTGTGCCATGGCAGCGGATAGCGGAAGGAAGATCGGCCCGGCCAGGACGGCACACGCGAGGAGCGCCGCCCGGACCCGGCTTTCGGTGCAGCGATTCATGGTGTCCGTCCAGAGGCTGTGGAAAGGAAAGGCAATTGGCACGCGCCAAATACCTTCGGGGTGCGGTCAGTGTACCAAAGGGCTGGTGCCGATGCTCCATCCACCTTGCCTGTGGGCACAGTCTGGTTGAAAATTCCGCTGGCCTGCAAACGCAAGGTCGCACCATCACTGCCACACCGGAATCATCGCTTGAGCAACACCTTTCCAGAACAAGAATCCCCTGTGACTTTGCGGGCGGCCAGGGAGTTGGGCGCGCGTCCGGCGCAGCAGGCACCGGCGCCGGTGGCCGAGGCAGCCGCCCAGGCCACCGCATCGTTTCCGCAGGCCACGCAGCCGAACGACCGCCCGGGGCAAGCGGTCAAGGACGGTGACGGTGGGCAGGCCACCTTGGGCTTGACGGTGGCAGCGGTCGCTGTGATCGCCAGTTTCGGGTGGATTTTGAGACGACGTCAGAGGATGGCGCAGCCCGCAGCGATGGGAACAGGTTCCCAGATTGCCGCGGAGTCGCTGGAGATCGAGGCGCCGGTTGCGCCACTGCGCCCGGAGGTCTCTGCGTTGCTGGGCGTGCCAGGGAAGAAAAAACTGATCAAAGTGTTGTTCTGGGGGCGGTCGATTGCCGGCGCTTCGGCGCTCCTCGCGGCCATTGCCATCGTTGTCTTCTGGGCCATCGAATTTACCGACGTCGGTGCGGGCGAGACCGGCTTGAACGTCCCGCTGCTGGTTGGCGTGGTGGCGGGGTGGACGGCCTACTGGGGGTGCGGCCGTCTTGCCAACATGCTGTATCGCTCCGTCTTCAACCGCAACCATCCGGAGTTCACGGACTAGGGGCGCCCCCAAATTCGCTGCCTGCCAATGCAACCGACTCGCGAGGTGAACGACCCATTGGCGGGCGAGAGCTCATTGACTGAATCATTGCGCCAGCACCTGACTCACCAAGTGCGATGTTAGAACAAGAGGAATGCAGCTGCCGCTATGGCCGTTGGCAGAAGCGCGCCGAGTAGCAGGCCACCGGCTCCAATGGACTCGTCAGCGAAGCCGCGCCTGAGCAGCGCCACGCCCGCCGGATTAGGCGCGTTTGCGATCACGGTCAGGCCTCCGCCTGCGACCGCACCGGCAACGAGCATGTATTTCGCTGGGTCGGTGATGCCGGTGATCTGAGACCCGAGGTAGGTCAACGCCGCGTTGTCGGTGATCCCGGTCAAGCCGAGCGCTCCGAAGAACAGTGCGAGAGGTCGGAGACTTGAAACGATGGGTTGGAGCCACCAGCTCTGCAAACCCCCGAGGACAACCAGCCCGGCGAGGAAGAAGCCGACAAGGAGAGCCTCTCTGATGACCAGCGGACTTTGGTGTCGCTCATACGCTTGCGTGAAGGCAAGAAACATCAGTAACAGCGCGAGAAAGGCGACTGGATGATGCGCCAACATGACTACGCCGACCAATGCTCCGATGTGGACTATGACGACAGGCATCGGCACACGACCTTGCGGTTGATCGTCGAGCGCGCCGTCGTAGTCTGGCAAATGGCTGCGCAAAGTGAATGCAGCCATCGATGCGTTGAGCAGCACGGCAATTGCGGCCTTCCAGCCAAAGTGGGACAGCATAAAAAAGCTATCCCAATTCCAAGTCGATGCGACCATCAGCACCGGGGGCGCGGCATACGACGTAAGAGTGCCGCCGATGGACACATTGACAAAGAGGACTCCGAGAGCGAAATACTTGGTGCCTTCCGGGACACCTGTCCTGAAAACGATTGGCGCCAGCACGAGGGCTGCGATAGTCATCGCGGCGGGCTCGGTGATGAGTGAGCCAAGCAGCGGCACAACGCAAAGACCCAACCAGGCGAGAGCCAGTCGATTTGGAACTGGCGCAAAACGGGCCAGGACGTTCATGGTGCTGACAACGGTTTGCAGCACGGGCCGCGACGCGGCGACAACTATGACCACGAACACGAACAGGGGCTCTGTGTAGTTCCGTGACTCGGCGTAGCTGAGGGCGGTCGCTCCGCCACCGAGCACAGCCATGGCAACCACGAGGACGATGG
Organism: Ramlibacter sp.; assembly: GCA_025351615.1. Taxonomy (GTDB): domain Bacteria; phylum Pseudomonadota; class Gammaproteobacteria; order Burkholderiales; family Burkholderiaceae_C; genus Ramlibacter. Next base: position 18,717 of record JANXVP010000053.1, read on the forward strand.
CCCAGAACCCGAACACGACCTCGACCTCTCCCAAGAGGTGCAACAACCCTGCGTGGCGTGGGAAGCGATGGGCGAGCCGTTCGAACTGTTTGGCTGCGAAGGTGTGGGCGAGCGCGACGGCGAAGATGGCCGCTGAGAGGTACTGAATCGACTCGGAAGCGTCTGGCATGGTCGAGAAACCTCCTGCGAGGCGGCCCGACCTACGCGATTCCTGCTCGCCTCAATGCGACGCGAACACCCTGCGGTAATGTTAACTTACGGCTCACGTGGCGCCTGCCGCCGCGCCGCGGCAGACGGCATCTACTGCGTCAGGATCCGGTGCCCGCAGGGATCGCTTGCTGCTTTTCCGGCTTCGGCCACCACCGGCGCCAGAAGGAGGAAACCCGCCCCAACGATTGCTGGTGCGGGTTTCGGATGTTCTGGTGGCGCTTCACGGATTCGAACCGCGGACCTGTGGATTATGATTCCATCGCTCTAACCGACTGAGCTAAAGCGCCCGAGCCCTCCATTATATGGCAGGCGTCCGCTGCTCCGCTGCTACTGATGGCGGAACTTCGGTTTGCGCTTGCTGACGAAGGCGTCCATGCCTTCCTTCTGGTCCGTGGTGGCAAACGTGGCGTGAAACAGCCGCCGCTCGAACATGATTCCGTCACTGAGGCCGCTTTCGAAGGAGCGGTTGATCGATTCCTTGGCCGCCATCACCGCGATCCTGGAGAAATCGCAGATCGCCAGCGCCGCACCGAGTGCTTCCTCCATCAACTTGTCCAGCGCCACCACGCGGCTGACCAGCCCCGAACGCTCCGCTTCGGCCGCATCCATCATCCGCGCAGTCAGCACCAGGTCCATGGCCTTGGACTTGCCCACGGCGCGCGGCAGGCGCTGGGTGCCGCCGGCGCCGGGGATGATCCCGAGCTTGATCTCGGGCTGTCCGAACCTCGCATTGTCCGCGGCGATGATGAAGTCGCACATCATCGCCAGCTCGCAGCCGCCGCCCAGGGCAAAGCCGCTGACAGCGGCGATCACCGGCATGCGGATGCTGCGGATCGTCTCCCAGTTGCGCGTGATGTAGTCGCCCTTGTAGACGTCGGCGAAGCTGTAGCCGGCCATTGCGCCGATATCGGCGCCCGCGGCAAATGCCTTCTCGCTGCCGGTGACGATCATGCATCCGATCGCCTCGTCCGCATCGAAGGCCTTCAGCGCGGCGCCGAGTTCGTCCATGAGGTCGTTGTTGAGCGCATTCAGCTGCTTGGGCCGGTTCAGCGTCACGATCCCGACCTTGCCTGCTTCGGTGCGTACTTCGATGTTCTGGTAGGCCATCACGGCTCCTGCTTTGCTGTTGCAATCGGCCACTATACCGACCGTCAAGCGGCGGCGCAGCGCCAGATTTGCCGATGGTAGAGTGCCAGCTCAGGAGACCCCCATGACCGAACAGACCGTCCTGTATTCCACCCAGGGCGCCGTGGCGCTGATCACCCTCAACCGGCCGCTGGCCCTGAACAGCTTCACGCGGCAGATGCACGGCGAGCTGTGGCAGGCTCTGGACCGGATCGGCGCAGACCACGCGATCCGGGCTTGCGTGATCACGGGAGCGGGACGCGGGTTTTGTGCCGGCGCCGACCTCGCCGAATTCGATTTCGAGCCGGGGCCCGATTTGGTGCGCAGAGCCGATCCGGGACCGGTGATCGAGCAGGCGTTCAACCCGACCGTGCGCAAGCTGCAGGCGCTGCGCGTCCCGACTGTCGCCGCCGTCAATGGCGTCGCTGCGGGTGCCGGAGCTTCGCTGGCGATGACCTGCGACCTGGCGGTGGCGGCCGCGGGCGCCAGTTTCATTCAGGCGTTCAGCAGGATCGGGCTGGTGCCCGACGCGGGCGGCACCTGGTTCCTGGTGCAGCGGCTGGGGCTCGCGCGGGCCCTCGGTGCCGCCATGCTCGGCGACAAGATGAGCGCGGCGCAGGCAAAGGAACAGGGGATGATCTGGGACGTTGCCGCCGAAGGTGTGGATTGCGTGGAAGCGGCCATGAAGCTCGCGCAGCGGCTTGCCGACATGCCGACGAAGGCGCTGGTGGCGACGCGCCATCTGCTGCGTGCCGCTGCATCGAACGAACTCGACGCGCAGCTCGACGCCGAGCGCGACGCCCAATCGGCGTTGGGACAGACCCACGACTACATCGAAGGCGTGATGGCCTTCCGCCAAAAGCGGCCGCCGAAGTTCAGGGGCGCGTGAGATGGACGCCCGCGCACTCGCCGCCAGGGTGGGCGCGTCGCTGTTCGCGGTGGACCGCGCCAGCAAGGACTTGCTGAAGATGGAGCTGGTTTGCTGCGAGCCTGGCCGCGCGGTCATGCGCATGGAGGTGCGCGAGCCGATGCTCAACGGCCACCAGATCTGTCACGGCGGCCTGATCTTCGCCCTGGCGGACTCGACCTTCGCTTTCGCCTGCAACAGCCGCAACCTCGCGTCTGTGGCGGCAGGCGCGAGCATCGAATTTCTGCAGCCGGTTCAGTTGGGCGATGTGCTCAGCTGCGAGGGGGTGGAGCAGGTGCTGCAGGGCCGGCACGGCGTCTACGACATGAAAGTCAGCAACCAGCGCGGTGAAACAGTTGCCATGTTCAGAGGCAAGAGCGCCCAGCTCCGCCGCGCCGTCTTGCCCGGCGGGGACGCGCAGTGACTGGATTTGCCCTCGAGCCGATCGAGACAGCCGGCATCGACGAGTTGCGTTCGCTGCAGCTCAAGCGCCTGCAGGCGACCCTGCAGCACGCCTATGCCAATTCGCCGGTGTACCGCGCCAAGTTCGACGCTGCGGGCGTTCATCCCGACGATTGCCGGGCGCTGTCCGACCTGCCGAAATTTCCGTTGACCGGCAAGAGCGATTTGCGAGACAGCTATCCCTTTGGCATGTTCGCGGTGCCGCGCGAGCGGTGCGCCCGCATTCATGCGTCCAGCGGCACGACTGGCAAGGCCACGGTGGTGGGCTACACCAGGAACGATCTCGACGTCTGGTCGCTGGTGATGGCGCGCAGCATTCGGGCCAGCGGTGCGCGGCCCGGGGACCTGGTTCATGTGAGCTACGGC
>JANXVP010000095.1 GCA_025351615.1 Ramlibacter sp.
CAGCGCGTAGGTGAATATCTCGCCATCGTCCATCGAGATCAGCACGCCGTTCTTGCGGCTGCCGATCTCGCCCTTGTGCGCCTCGTAGCTGTCGAAGATGTTGGAGATCAGGCCGGAGCCGCGGGTCAGGTTGAGAAATTCATTGGTGAAACCGATCAGTCCCCGCGCGGGGATGCGGTACTCGAGCCGCACCCGCCCGCGCCCATCCGGCTCCATGCTCACCAGGTCGCCCTTGCGCTCGCCCAGCGCCTGCATCACGCCGCCCTGGTGCTGGTCTTCGATGTCGACAGTCACCAGTTCGATCGGCTCGTGACGCACGCCTTTGACGTCCTTGAACACCACGCGCGGCTTGGACACGGCCAGTTCATAGCCTTCACGGCGCATGTTTTCCAGCAGGATGGTCAGGTGCAATTCACCGCGACCCATGACTTCAAAAATCCCTTCTTCACCGGTTTCCTTCACGCGAAGCGCCACGTTGTGCTGCAGTTCTTTTTGCAGTCGGTCCCAGATCTGGCGGCTGGTGACGTACTTGCCTTCACGACCGGCGAGCGGGCTGGTATTGACGCAGAAGTTCATGGTCAGGGTCGGTTCATCGACCTGGAGCATGGGCAGCGGCGCCGGAGTGATGGGGTCTGTGATCGTCACGCCGATCCCGATGTCCTCGATGCCATTGATCAGCACGATCTCGCCGGGACCGGCTTCCGTCGCCTGCATACGCTCCAGCCCCTGGAAGGTCAGCACCTGGTTGATCCGACCCTTGACGGTCCTGCCGTCGGGACCTTCCATCACCAGGACTTCCATGGAGGGCTTGACCGTCCCGGCGTTGATGCGGCCGACGCCGATGCGCCCCACGAAGGTCGAGAAATCGATCGCGGAAATCTGAAGCTGCAGCGGCGCTTCCGGATCGCCCTCGTGGGCCGGCACATGCTGGAGCACGGTATTGAACAGGGCCGACATGTCGGGGCCCCACTGCTCACCCGGTTCACCCTCTTCCAGCGATGACCAGCCGTTGATGCCCGAGGCGTAGACCACCGGAAAATCCAGCTGTTCGTCGGTGGCGCCGAGCTTGTCGAACAGGTCGAAGGCAGCATTGACCACGTAGTCGGGCCGCGCTCCCGGCTTGTCCACCTTGTTCACCACCAGGATCGGCTTCAAGCCGAGCGCCAGCGCCTTCTTGGTCACGAAGCGCGTCTGGGGCATGGGGCCTTCCTGCGCGTCGATCAGCAGCACCACCCCGTCGACCATCGACAAGGCACGCTCCACCTCGCCGCCGAAGTCGGCGTGGCCAGGCGTGTCGACGATATTGATGTGCGTGCCTTCCCAGGTGACGGCGCAATTCTTGGCCAGGATGGTGATGCCCCGCTCTTTTTCGATCACGTTGTTGTCCATCACCGTATCGACAATCTTCTCGTGCTCGGCAAAGGTGCCCGACTGGCGCAGCAATTGGTCGACCATGGTGGTCTTCCCATGGTCCACGTGGGCGATGATGGCGATGTTGCGGATTTGCTTGTTGGTCATGTCGTCGTTTCCAGGATTTGCTGTATTTCAGGTGGGCTCAGCAGTCGGCCCGGGATCAGTTCTCCGGCCAGGATGCGGCCGGTGCCGAGCAGGGCTTTCGGCTCGACACCGAAAACTGCCACTCGCTCGTTGTCTTTCCATTCGCCGCGGCGCCGCAGACCGCTCAGAAAGCGGCCGGCATCGTCGGTGTCGAGGGTCACGCGGACGTGCTCCGGCAGCAGCGAATCCACCGGCTGCAGGCACGCCAGGCGCTCTTGCTCGCTCATGCCTTCGAAGGCTTGAAGCGTGACGCACTGCGCCACGTCGTAGTGGCCGGTGGCGATGCGGCGCAGCGAAATCAGATGCGCGCCGCATCCCAGAGCTTCGCCGATGTCTTCACCGAGCGTGCGGATGTAGGTTCCCTTGCTCACCTTCGCCACCATGCGGATCGCATTGACCGCGCGCGGGTCGTTGACTTTCGTGAGCTTGAGCTCGTACACCGTCACATTGCGGGCGTCCCGCTCCACCTCCAGCCCGGCCCGGGCGTATTCGTACAGCGCCTTGCCGTCCTTCTTCAATGCGCTGTGCATCGGAGGCACCTGGCGCATCGGTCCGGTAAACCGGGCTTGCACCGCCGCGAATTGTTCGTCTGTGACAGTGACGGCGCGTGTCGAGATCACAGTCCCTTCCGCGTCGCCGGTCGCCGTCTTGACGCCGAGCTGCGCGGTAGCTTCGTAGCTCTTGTCTGCGTCGAGCTGCAGTTGGCTGAACTTGGTCGCCGCGCCGAAGCACAGGGGCAGCACGCCGGTCGCGAGCGGATCCAGCGTGCCTGTGTGGCCCGCCTTATCGGCTCGCAACAGCCATTTGCATCGCTGCAAGGCGTTGTTGCTGGAGATGCCCAGCGGTTTATCGAGCAACAACACCCCATGCACGGGGCGCCGCAAAATTTTGGGGTTGGATTCCAATTTGCTCATGGTTGGCCACTGAGGCCGTTCCATGAAATTGGAATCTGACCCCAGTAATTTGCTATGCGTCGTCTTTGGCCCGGGAAGCGACCGCCCGCGCAATCAGCGCGTTCATGTCAGCCGCCCTTTCGGTGGTGCGGTCGAACTGGAAGTGCAGCGTCGGCACGGTGTGGATGTGCAGGCGCTTGAAAAGGCCATTGCGCAGGAAGCCCGCGGCCTGGTTCAGGGCCAGTTCGCACTCCGCCGCGTCGCCGACCAGGACGCTGAAGAACACCTTCGCATGGGCATAGTCCGGCGTCACCTCGACGGCCTGGATCGTGACCATCCCCACCCGTGGGTCCTTCAGTTCGCGCGCGATCAGCTCCGTCAGGTCCCGCTGGATCTGATCGGCGACCTTGAAGCCGCGGTTGGGGGTACTGCTTCTCTTGGGCATGGAGTCCGGTTCAAAGAGTCCGAGCGACTTCCTTGATCTCGAAGAACTCCAGCACGTCGCCCTCGGCAATGTCGTTGTAGCCCTTGATATTCAGGCCGCACTCGAAGCCTTCCTTGACCTCGCGCGCGTCGTCCTTGGAACGCTTGAGCGATTCCAGCTCCCCGGTGAAGACAACAACGTTTTCGCGCAGCAAGCGCAGTCGCGCGGAACGGCGGACCAACCCGGCGGTAACCATGCAGCCGGCGATGGAGCCGATCTTGCTGACCTTGAACACCTGACGGATCTCGGCCGTGCCGATGACTTCTTCCTTCTTGTCGGGCGTCAACATGCCCGACATGGCGACCTTGAGCTCGTCCACCGCGTCATAGATGATGCTGTAGTAGCGGATGTCCACACCGTTGTTCTCGGCGGTCTTGCGCGCCCCGGAATCGGCACGCACGTTGAAGCCGAGGATGACCGCCTTGGAGGCGATCGCCAGGTTGACGTCGGATTCGCTGATCGCGCCCACGGCGGAATACACCAGCTGCACTTTCACCTCGTCGGTCGACAGCTTGAGCAGCGACTGCCCCAGCGCCTCCTGCGACCCCTGCACGTCGGCCTTGATGATGATGGGCAACATCTTGACTTCGCCGGCTGAAATGTCGGTGAACATGTTCTCCAGCTTGGACGCCTGCTGCTTGGCCAGCTTGGTGTTGCGGAACTTGCCCGCGCGGTAGGTGGCAATCTCGCGGGCGCGCCGCTCGTCGGTCATCACCATGAACTCGTCGCCGGCCTGCGGCACTTCGGTCAGGCCCTGGATTTCCACCGGGATGGACGGCCCGGCCGTCTTGATCGTCTTGCCGTTCTCGTCCAGCATGGCGCGCACGCGGCCATAAGTCTGGCCGGCCAGCACCACGTCACCGGCCTTCAAGGTGCCGGACTGAACCAGGACGGTTGCCACCGGGCCGCGACCGCGGTCCAGCTGGGCTTCGATGACCAGGCCCTTTGCCAATGCATCGGTAGGCGCCTTCAACTCCAGCACTTCGGCCTGCAACAGCACCTGTTCCAGCAACGCGTCGATGCCCTCGCCGGTTTTGGCCGACACCGGCACGAAAGGCGATTCGCCGCCGTACTCTTCCGGAACCACCTCTTCGGCCACCAGTTCCTGCTTGACGCGGTCGGCGTTGGCATCGGGCTTGTCGATCTTGTTGATCGCGACCACGATCGGTACACCGGCTGCCTTCGCGTGCTTGATGGCTTCCCGGGTCTGCGGCATGACGCCGTCGTCGGCAGCGACCACCAGGATCACGATGTCGGTGGCCTGGGCGCCACGAGCCCGCATGGCGGTGAATGCTTCGTGGCCCGGCGTGTCCAGGAACGAGATCATTCCGCGCTCGGTCTGAACGTGGTAGGCCCCGATGTGCTGCGTGATGCCGCCCGCTTCGCCGGAAGCGACCTTGGCGCGCCGGATATAGTCCAGCAGCGAAGTCTTGCCGTGGTCGACGTGGCCCATCACGGTCACGACCGGTGCGCGAGGCAGCGATTCGCCCTCGCTGGTGCCGACGTCTTCTTCGGTGAAGGCTTCCGGATCGTCCAGCGCTGCGGTGACGGCCTTGTGGCCCATCTCCTCGACCACGATCATGGCCGTGTCCTGGTCCAGCGGCTGGTTGATGGTGACCATCTGGCCCAGCTTCATCAGGTGCTTGATCACCTCGGACGCCTTGACCGCCATCTTGTGGGCCAGTTCGGCGACCGTGATGGTTTCGGGCACGTGCACCTCGATGATCCGGGTTTCGACCGGTGCGGCTTGCACCTCGTCGCCCCGATGGTCCCGCTCGTTGCGGCTGCGGCCGCGAGGGCCGCCCCGCCAGCTGTTGCGTCCGACGCCGCCCGAAGCGTCGCCGCGGGTGGGAATGGCCTTCTTCTTGGCCGGGTCGCCAGCCCAGCTGGAGGACAGCTTGGCCGACTTGACTTCCTTGCCCGCGCCGCCCGGGCCTGTGGGCGCAGCGGCGCCAGGGGCCGGCCGGCCG
>JANXVP010000558.1 GCA_025351615.1 Ramlibacter sp.
GCGAACGGAAGTTTATAGTCCGAGAGCAAACTGCTTGGGGCGGCCACCTCTGCCCGGCAGCGAGTGCAAAGGAGGCGATCGTGAACTCACACGCAATCCATGGCATCGTGTTTGCCATCTGCGCCGCGGCGGCGCCGGTGGCCACCGCCCACGATACCGACGAAGGTCAGGGCCGGCTCGGCAAGGTAGCGTTTCAGAATTCGTGCAACCCGCGCGTGCAGGAGCAACTCCTGCGCGGTGTCGCGATGCTGCACTCATTCTGGTACAGCGAGGGCGAGAAGACCTTCCGCGCCGTCCTGGCCCAGGACCCTTCCTGCTCGATCGCCACCTGGGGTATCGCTTCACTCCTGATGTCGAATCCGCTGGCCGGGCAGGGTGCGTCGCCCAAGGGCGCAGAGATGGCGCAGGCGTTGATCGCGCTCGGCCGGCAGACCCCGTCCAGGACGCAGCGCGAGCGCGATTACCTGGAAGCCGTGGCCGCCTATTACGAGGACTGGGCCAATCTCCCCGAGCGGGCGCGGCAGCAGGCGCGGGCCAAGGCCTACGAGGCGCTGGCGGAGCGCTATCGCGGCGACGACGAAGCGCAGATCTTCAGCGCGCTCTACATCGCCGGCACGCAGGCCGCCAGTGACCAGAGCTACTCGGCCTACCTGAAGGCCGTGGCGATCCTGGAGCCGCAGTTCGCCAAACATCCGGACCACCCCGGCGTCGCCCACTACCTGATCCACAGCTACGACGCGCCGCCGATCGCGGACAAGGGCCTCACTGCCGCGCGGCGCTATGCAGGCATTGCGCCGGCCGCGCCGCATGCGCTGCACATGCCCTCGCACATCTTCACGCGCGTCGGCGCCTGGGAGGAATCGGCGGCGACCAATGCGCGGTCGGCAGCAGTGGCCGTGAAGGGGGACGAACCCGATGAGGCGTACCACGCGAGCGACTACATGGCCTATGCATACCTGCAAATGGCGCGCGACGAAGAGGCGCGGCGCGCCATCGCAGCGGTGCAGTCGGTGACCGGCATCACGCCCTCCCGCAGTGCGGCGCCCTATGCCATCGCTCTCATGCCCGCGCGCTATGCGGTGGAGCGCGGCGCCTGGAAGGAGGCGATGCAGTTGCAGCCGCAAAGCAGCGTGTTGTACTTCCCCGAGGCGTCGACGTACTTCGCGCGCGGCCTGGGCGCCGTGCACAGCGGCGACTTGGCCGAAGCACAGAACAACGCAGACGCACTGGCTGCCATCCACAAGCGGCTGCTGGAAGCGAAGAACGCCTACTGGGCCGGTGAGGTCGAAGTGCAGCGTTTTGCACTGGCGGCGTGGCTGGCGCTGGCGGGCGGCAAGCAGGACGACGCGCTCAAGCTGATGCGCGCAGCGGCCGACAACGAGGATCGAAGCGAAAAGAACATCGTCACGCCGGGCCGGCTGGTGCCGGCGCGCGAACTGCTGGGAGAAATGCTGCTGGAGGTGAAACAGCCGGCGCTGGCGCTGGTCGAGTTCGAGGCCTCGCAGCAGCGCGAGCCGAACCGTTTCCGTGGCTTTTACGGCGCCGCGCGCGCCGCAGATGGGGCCGGTGACCGGGCCAAGGCCGCTGCGTATTACCGCCAGATGCTCGCGTTGGCCAGCAAGGGCGACGGCACCCGGCCGGAACTGGTGCAGGCCAAGGCATACCTCGTGCGCCCGTGAGGGCGCAGCGAGTGGCCGACATGGCCGTCCGGTGTGCGCTGTGCGGGCTGGCCCTTTCCGCCGCGCTAGCGACCGGGACGGCCCGCGCAGAGCCCTATGAGGTCAACCCGGATGCCGCCGCACGCGACCCCGACTATGCGGCGGGCAAGGCCGCCATGGAGCGCAAGGATTGGCCTCAAGCCGTGTTGCGTTTCGAGAAGGCCGCGGCCGGCGATCCGCAGAATCCGGACCTGCAAAATTACCTCGGGTATTCGCTGCGCAACTTGAAGCAATTCGAGGCCGCATTGCGGCACTACCAGCAGGCCCTGCTGCTCGACCCGCGGCACCGCGGCGCGCATGAATACATAGGCGAGACCTACCTGCTGCTCGGTGATTTGGCGCGAGCGGAGCGCCACTTGACCGCGCTGCGGGAGATCTGCCTGCTCTCATGCGAGGAACTCGAGGACCTCGCGCGGGCTGTGGCCGCGTTCCGAGCGCAGCGGTCGACAGTGCAACCCTAAGGCGTCCGGTCGCGATTTCGCCCGCTCGGCACGTCTGAGTGCTAGATTACGTCAGGCGACACAGGGGGAGCACCTCACGAATTGGACTCGCGTCTTTGAAGCCAGACGGACGGCGGCTCGTCGGATATCTCGAACGAAGGGCATTATGGGACTCTTGACCTTCAGTATCAACGTCACCCTGGACGGCTGCGTCGACCACCAGGAAGCAATCGCCGACGACGAGACACACGCCTTCTTCACCCGCCTCATGGACGAGGGCGGGGCGATGCTGTGGGGCCGCGTCACCTACGAGATGATGGAGAGCTACTGGCCAGCGGTCGCCAGCGGCGACGCGGAGGCACCGCCGGCGATGCGCGAGTGGGCGGTCAAGCTGGAGGCCAAGCCGAAGTACGTGGTGTCCTCGACGCGAAAGGACTTCCCCTGGACCAACAGCCACCACATCGCCGGCGACCTGCGCACGTGCGTACAGAAGCTCAAGGACGCGACCCCGAACGGCGTGCTCCTCGGTAGCGGCAAGCTCGCGACCGAGCTGGACCGGCTGGATCTGATCGACGAGTACAGGTTACTCGTCCACCCCAGGATCGCTGGCCATGGCCCGACCCTTTACGAGACTGGGCTGCTCAGCACACGATGCCTCGAGTTGATCTCCACGAAGCCGCTCCTCAACGGCGCGGTCGCCATGCACTACCGACGCGCGCTGACTCGGAGATGTGTCATGTCGCCTGACAACGCGCTGCACTAGGACGGGCCTCGCCTCGCTCGGCCCGCCGGTGAGCGCGGGCCTTAAGTGGTTCGCCAGGGCCAGGCTCACTGGGCGATGTCCGCTATGGGTCGGAACCAGACATGCTTCCATCCAGCCCAAGGTGCGCTCGAGTGGCATGGCGATCGGCACCTCCTGCCACCGGTACAAAAGAACAAGACAAGTCGAGCCCCGCACCTATCTGAAGGAACATCGCTAGCGTCACTGGGGAGGTGATCAGCGCCAACCGGTGCGCCCCGATCAACGTCGCATCACAGACAGACAGCTTTGCTCTGGCGGCCGTCCTTCGGAATCTGGAGAGCAGCGCATCGTTGAGGGCGGTGGGACATTGGGTTTCCGCGTCTTCGGGCAGTATGGTTCAATGCCGCTCATGGTGCCCCGCCCACCCGTCACGCACCAATTTCCGCTGCTTTGGATGCACCTTCAGCTTGCCGGCGCCTGTGCCGCAATTGTGGCAAGCGTCCTTTGGATTGCATCGCGACTTGGTCAATTCGATTCTGTCTTGGTCGGCGGAGCGGGGCTTTCGGCACTCGTCGCATTCAGCGTTATTTTCTTTACTGTTCAAGAGTTGAGAAGAAGCCAGTCAGTCGGGTGGCTTGGTTGGCAATCCATGGCCGCACTTTGCGCCGGGATAGCTGCAGCGTTCTTTCTCAACCTAGTCTTGGTCCTCGCTGTATGGGCCGCTGTTGCTCTAACGGAGCTCGCAAATGCTTCCGCCAACCCAAAGTTGTCCAGCATTCTGCTCACTGCGACAGCAACAGCAACCATCGGAGGCGCGTTCTTCTACTTACGCCTGCGGCAACGGTTTCTGTACGGCTTCAGCGAGGCCGGCGCAGGCATCGCTATTGCCGCGTACAGAGTGACTGTGGAGCCGGGCACTGGCTTGCCCAGTGAAACGGGGTTCTACGTCGCTGTCCTCACAGCAGGCGTTTATCTCGTTGTACGAGGTCTGGACAACATGCACCAAGCTGCTAAGCAAAACGACAAGATCGCTA
>JANXVP010000565.1 GCA_025351615.1 Ramlibacter sp.
CTCCAGCTGCACGGTCCTTTCGAAAGCGAAGTCACCGCGACGCGCCAGCTGATCCTGGGCCGCATGGCGCAGCAGACCGCGGGAAACCGGACTTCACCGCGCGCCAAGCCCTGAGCGGGAGCGGCGGTACGTCCGCGGCTCTGCTAGCCTTGCCGGATGGAACTCAACACCTACTTCCCCGCCGGACCCGTGCGAGCCGCAGCTACCGTCGTCATGTTGCGTGACACCCCCGGCGGCCTAGAAGTCTTTCTGATCAAGCGGCACGGCCTGTCGGAAGTGTTGGGCGGCGCTTATGTTTTTCCTGGCGGCAAGGCGGACTCCAACGATGCGCTACCGGAGATGGCAGAGCGTCTGGACCAGCTACCCGGGGAGCTGCATGCGCGACTAGGCGAGCCGGACCTTGACGAGGTGACCGCGGCAGGGCTTTACGTCACCGCGCTGCGCGAGGCGTTCGAGGAAACCGGAGTCCTCTATGCGAGCGGCGCCAACGGCGCATTCGCGGCCCAGGCATCCGGTTTGCTGCGCGAGGGACGCGCTTTCGACGAGGTGGCCGCGATGCTGGCGCTGAGGCTGAACGTCAGCGACCTGACGCCGTGGTCGCGCTGGATCACGCCCCAGATGTCCTCCGTCAGCCCGAAACGATTCGACACACGATTTTTTCTCGCCCAGGTGCCGCCTGGACAGCAGGCCACGCACGACAACCACGAGGCCACCGAAAGCATGTGGCTGTCGCCCCGCGCCGCCTTGCGGCAGTACTGGGACCGCGAGATCGAACTGGCGCCGCCCCAGATCATGAGCCTCTCCCACTTGAGCCGCCACGCAAGTGTGCATAGTGTGCTGGCGGAAGCGGGCTCCCGGCAGCCGCCGCTGATCCAGCCCGAGCCGTTCGACCTGGAGGGAATGCGCGTGCTCTGCTACCCCGGGGACCACCGGCATTCCGTTTCCGAACAGGCCCTGCCCGGCCCCACACGGCTCCAGTACCGCAACAAACGCTTCGAACCAGTGGATGGTTTCGAAGCGCTCTTTGGCTGAGCGGCGAGTGCCGGAGCCGGCCTACAACCGGTCGAGCAGCCGGCTTGCGGGCCAGCCTTCGGTGGGTGTGCACACTACTGGGTGCCAGCCGGGCCACGCGCTACAAAGACAGGTATCGGACCTCCGCGAGGTTTGCGAATCGTCGGAACATTGTCCAGCGTACCCGGCTGCATTTTCTTTTCACATGGTCCCTGCGGCGTCCCACGTTCCGGCAGGCCGTCCACCTACAGGCTGAAACCGCGCAGCAAGACTATTCTGGCGATTCCGACAACGTTGGGAGTCGTCATGAAGCCAGCTTGCTTGCGCATCGCTTTCTTTCTTGCCTGGGTATTAGGCTCTGCTTCCGCGCCCTTCTCGGCCGGCGCGGCGGCACTGTCCGAACTCGAAGAGGGAGCAGTGCGGCAGGTGATCGTCGCCCAGTTGCAAGCCTTTGCCGACGACGACGCGGACAGTGCCTTCGCTTTCGCGACGCCCGGCATCCGTGCAGCAATCGGCGAAGCGGGCCATTTTCTCGCCATGGTTCGTGGCGCTTATCCGATGGTGTACCGTCCTGCGGCGTTCTCTTTCCTCAAGCCGGAAGTAGAAACCGGAGAGGTGATGCAGCTGGTGCAGATCACCGACGACCACGACAAATCCTGGCTCGTGCTCTTCTCACTTGAGCGCCAGCCTGACGCATCGTGGCGGATCAGCGGTTGCCTGGTTGCTGAAAACAGGTGGCGCTCGGCCTGACAAAAAAACCGGGCCTCGAGGCCCGGTTTTTTTTTGCGACAGCGTTTTTAAAGTCAGTTGCGATCAGCGCGCATGCGGCGCTTGCCGTGGTGGGTGCCGGCGGTGGATGAAGCCATCGTGGTATCACCCATCGAGCTGCTGGAGCCCATCGAGGTGCCGCCCGTCGTCGATCCCATGGTGGTGCCGGTCGAGCCAGTGGTGGTGTTGGACGTCCCTGCCGCCCCGCCGGTGGTGCCCGGCGTGCCGGTTTCGCCCATCGGGGTCTTCTGGCTGCTTTGCTGGCCGGCGCCAACCGGCGCGCTCTTGATGGCTGGATTGGGCGGATTGCCCTGAGCCATTGCGGTGCCCATCAGGGCAACGGCGGCAGCGCCAGCCAGCAGGCTCTTGAAGTGTGTGGATGCGGTCATTTAGCGGACTCCTGGGTTGATATGGATTCGATCGTGGCCAGCGTGCGCCAGCTCGATCAACCATAAAGATGTGCGTGCAATGAAACGTCAGTTCACGCCGACCGGTGCTGTCAGACAACGCCGCCGCACGCTTTTCAGCGCTGTGCGAGGTGTGTGACGGCGGGTGGCACGTCGTACGAGCCAAAGACCTCCGCGGGGCTGCGCGTTTCCGGCAGCACATAGACCACCGCACCGTACTTGTTCACCGTGGGGCTGAGGACACCCTCGTAAAAAGCCGGCGGCAGGTTGATGCACCCGAACGAGATCCGATTGTCGTCAGGTGTTGGC
>JANXVP010000187.1 GCA_025351615.1 Ramlibacter sp.
CAGCGCGGCGTCAAGGTGCTCGCGGAGCTTCGCAAGCCGCTGCGGGGCGACCAGGAGCGTGAAATCCTGTTCGGCAAGACACAGTACCAGCGGCGCTGACCATGAGCGATTCGCGCGAGCACCAGCCCCGCATCTTCCGCCTGCCGGACAGCTTTCGCTGGCCTGGTGGCAGGCGCGTCGCCGTGATTTTCAACATCGCCTACGAAGCCTGGTCGGACGGCCAGGCTCCCGGCATCGGGCCGATGGGCAATGTGCTCAAGGCCGGGTTCTTCGATACCAACGCACACTCATGGGCCAGCTTCGGCCTCACCCGGGGCATCCACCGCCTGCTGGCCATCGCGGACAAGCGCGGCGTGAAGACCAGCGTGATGGTCAACGGAGTCCTCTGCGAACGGGACCCGGAGACGGTCCGGCGCATCGCCGACTCGGGCCATGAAATCGTGAACCACTCGTGGGGCATGGACGTGATCCCGGTCTACTTCGACGAAGCCGGCGAGCTTGCCAACCTGAAGCGAAATCACGAGCTCTTGCAGCAGACTGCAGGCGTCGCGCCGACCGGCTGGATCAGCCCGCGCGGCACTGGCAGCCTGGCGACATCGCGCCTGCTGGCCGAGGCCGGCTACCTGCACCATGGCGACGTGAACGACGACGACCGGCCTTATGTGATGGACTTTTCGGGGCGGCGGATCGTTGGCATTCCCCTGACGATGGATGTCAACGACCTGCCCATCTGCATCCGCTACGGCCACGGCCCGCGCCACATGCTGGAGATCTTCCAGGACACCTTCACCGCGTTCCGGGAACACGAAACGGTGCCGCTGCTGCTCGACGTCACTGCCCACACCCACGTCATGGGGCGGCCGTCGGGGGCCTGGGTCTATGACGAAATCATGCAGCGTGTGATGGCAGCCGATGATGTATGGGTCTGCACGCGCGACCAGATGGCCCGCCATGTCCTGAACACGCTCGAGGAGACCCATTCATGAATCGACGACGCTGCGCCATGCTCGCGGCGGCGAGCGCAGCCCTGCTCGCCATGTCTGCGACCTGGGGCCAGGCACCGGCCTGGCCCGCCAAGCCGGTGCGCTTCGTCGTCGCGTTCGCTCCAGCGGGTCCGGCCGACATGATCGCGCGGCTGCTGGGCCAGAGACTGGGCGAGGTGCTGGGCCAGAGCGTGGTGGTGGAGAACAAGCCCGGTGCGGGCGGCAGCGTGGCTTCGAGCGTCGTTGCGCGCGCCGAACCCGACGGCTACACGCTGATGATCAATACGAGTTCCTACGCGGTCAACCCGGCCATGCAGCGAAGCCTCGGCTTCGATCCGGAAAAAGACCTCACGCTCGCGACCCTGGTGGCCTCGAGCCCCAACCTGATCGTGATGGCGCCCATGCTCAAGGCGCGCACGCTCAGGGAGGTCATGGCAGACGCCAGTTCCGGCAGCTACAACTATGGAACCGCCGGGGCCGGCACCACGCCGCACCTGACGGCCGAATACCTGTTCAAGGTGCTGGGCAAGGTCAACGTGACGCATGTGCCGTTCCAGGGCGCCGGGCCGGCGCTCAATGCCACCATGGGCGGTCAGACCCAGCTGGCCAGCGTGGCGCTTCCGGCGGCGGTCGAACTGGTAAAGGCGGGGCGCGTCCGCGCACTGGTGGTCACGGGCGCGAAAAGGTCAGCTGCACTGCCTGACGTGCCGACTGTCGCGGAATCGGGCTTTCCAGGTTTTGAGGACGTCACCTGGGTCGGCATCTTCGCCCCGGCCAGGACGCCCGACGCCATTCTGCAGAGGATCAACCGCGAAGTCGCTGCAATCCAGCGCGAGCCGGACTTTCAAGCCAAACTCGCAGCAGCCGGATTTGAACCCCTGGGTGGCAGCGTGGCGCAAGCCCGTAACTACCTGCATTCGGAAATGGCGAAGTGGGCGCAGGTGGTTCGCGAAACCGGCGCAAAAGCCGACTGACGCCGGAATCGTGCAGCTGTGGTGTCGCCGGCGGGCGGCCACGGTGACCCTGCCGCCCCCTTCGCTTACTGCCGTGGTTCGCCGTTGCTGTTGACCGCAATCGTCGAGCCCGTCGGGGGTGCGCTCATCTGCACGCGGTGGTCGAGTCCGCGGTAGTTGTACGTCACATCCCAGTAGGCGGGCGTGGTGCTCTCGGTGGTTTCGCAACGCTGCACGTCTGGTCCCGCAACGGCGACGCCAGCGCGGTTGTTGTTGTTGCGGCCTGCGACATTGTTGCCGACCAACGCGCCGGCGACAGCGCCGCCCACCGTTGCCAGGTCCTTGCCGGAACCACCGCCGACCTGGTGGCCCAGCACGCCGCCGAGCAGGCCGCCGAGCAGGAGCCCACCGACGTTCTGGCCGTTGTTCGGCTGGACTTGCTGCAGTTGCTGGACCTGCTGGCGCTCCATCCAGCAGCGCTGGTTGGGTGGGCCGACAACCGCACGCACGGACGTCACAGGCGCTTCAAACACCCGTTCGTTGGGACGGCGGTAATAGTCGTAGTTGGGGGTCGCGAGGGGCGCGGACACTTCATTCGACACGGTGCGATTGCCGGCGACCGGCCGCACCGACGAAATTCGGCTGGTCAGCCCCAGGCTGCGCAGCTCGGCG
>JANXVP010000568.1 GCA_025351615.1 Ramlibacter sp.
CCTATGGGTTGGCGCTTAATCTGGAGCGTGACTCGGTGGGCTCCGTGATTCTGGGCGAATACGAACATATTTCCGAAGGCGACACGGTCAAATGCACCGGGCGTATTCTGGAAGTGCCGGTCGGCCCCGAATTGCTCGGGCGCGTCGTCAATGCGTTGGGCCAGCCGATCGATGGCAAGGGCCCGATCGACGCCAAGATGACCGACGTTATCGAAAAAGTGGCTCCAGGCGTGATTGCGCGCCAGTCGGTCAGCCAGCCGATGCAGACCGGCCTGAAGTCGATCGACTCCATGGTGCCGATCGGCCGTGGCCAGCGCGAGCTGATCATCGGCGACCGGCAGACCGGCAAGACAGCCGTCGCGGTGGATGCGATCATCAACCAGAAGGGTCAGAGCATGACCTGCGTGTACGTCGCCATCGGGCAGAAGGCGTCCACGATCAAGAACATCGTGCGTTCGCTGGAGCAAGCCGGGGCGATGGAATACACCATCGTCGTGGCGGCTTCAGCCTCCGAATCGGCTGCCATGCAGTACGTCTCGGCGTACTCCGGCTGCACCATGGGCGAGTACTTCCGCGACCGCGGCCAGGACGCGCTGATCGTCTATGACGACCTGTCCAAGCAGGCCGTTGCCTACCGCCAGGTGTCGCTGCTGCTGCGCCGCCCACCGGGCCGAGAAGCCTATCCCGGTGACGTGTTCTATCTCCACTCCCGCCTGCTCGAGCGTGCTGCCCGGGTGAACGAAAAGTACGTCGAAGACTTCACCAAGGGTGCAGTCAAGGGCAAGACCGGCTCGCTGACGGCTTTGCCGATCATCGAGACCCAAGCCGGCGACGTGTCCGCCTTCGTTCCGACCAACGTGATCTCGATCACCGACGGCCAGATCTTCCTGGAAACCAGCCTGTTCAACGCCGGTGTCCGTCCTGCCATCAACGCCGGTATCTCGGTGTCGCGGGTCGGTGGCGCGGCCCAGACCAAGTTGATCAAGAACCTCTCCGGCGGCATCCGGACCGACCTGGCCCAGTATCGTGAACTGGCTGCGTTCGCGCAGTTTGCTTCCGACCTGGACGAGGCCACCCGCAAGCAGCTGGACCGCGGTGCACGCGTGACCGAGTTGCTCAAGCAGGCCCAGTACAGCCCGCAGCCGATCAGCCTGATGGCTGCCACGCTGTTCGCGGTGAACAAGGGCTTCCTGGACGACATCGAGGTCAAGAAAGTCCTGCCGTTCGAGCACGGCCTGCACGCCTGGCTGAAAGACAAGCATGCGGCGCTGCTGGCCAAGCTGGAAGCCGACAAGGCGATGGACAAGACGGCCGAAGCCGAACTTGGCGAAGCCATCGAGAAGTTCAAGAAGTCGTTCGCCTGATCGCGCCCGAACTGAATAGGAGTCACTGTGGCTGCAGGTAAAGAGATTCGGGGCAAGATCAAATCGGTGGAGAACACCAAGAAGATCACCAAGGCCATGGAAATGGTGGCCGCCTCCAAGATGCGCAAGGCGCAGGAGCGGATGCGCCATGCCAGGCCCTACAGCGACAAGGTGCGCAACATCGCCGCCAACCTCGGCAAGGCCAACCCGGAATACACGCACGCCTTCATGAAGGTCAACCAGTCCAAAGCCGTTGGTTTCATCGTCGTCACCACCGACAAGGGCTTGTGCGGCGGCATGAACACCAACGTGTTGCGTGCCGTCACCGTCAAGTTGCGCGAGCTG
Source organism: Ramlibacter sp. (assembly GCA_025351615.1). Classification (GTDB taxonomy): domain Bacteria; phylum Pseudomonadota; class Gammaproteobacteria; order Burkholderiales; family Burkholderiaceae_C; genus Ramlibacter. The sequence continues at coordinate 1,710 of JANXVP010000568.1, forward strand.
CAGGCGGCCGGCGTCAAGTCGCAGGCCGTTGCCATCGGCAACAAGGGCCTGGGTTTTCTGAACCGGGTCGGCGCGCAAGTGGTTTCGCACGTCACGCAGCTCGGTGACACGCCGCATCTGGACAAGCTGATCGGGCCCGTGAAGGTGCTGCTCGATGCGTACGCGGAAGGCAAGATCAGCGCCGTCTATGTGGGTTACACCCGATTCATCAACACGATGAAGCAGGAGCCGGTGGTCGAGCAGTTGCTGCCGCTCACTGCTGAATCGCTCAAAGCCGATGAGGGCAGCCCGGGCTGGGATTACATCTACGAGCCGGACGCGCAGACGGTGATCGACGAGCTGCTCACGCGCTACGTCGAGGCCCTCGTGTACCAGGCCGTAGCGGAGAACATGGCGTCCGAGCAGTCGGCGCGGATGGTGGCCATGAAGGCTGCCACCGACAACGCCGGCAGTGTGATCGGCGAACTCAAGCTGGTCTACAACAAGACGCGCCAGGCGGCGATCACGAAAGAGCTTTCGGAGATCGTGGCCGGGGCCGCGGCCGTTTGAGTTTTACAGATTAATGATTGGAGCAAGACAGATGGCTCAAGCGCAAGCTAATTCCCCGACGAACACCAGCGTTCAGGGCAAGATTGTTCAATGTATCGGCGCGGTCGTGGACGTCGAGTTCCCGCGCGACAAGATGCCCCGCGTGTATGACGCGCTGAAGATGGAAGGCAAGGCCTTGACCCTGGAGGTGCAGCAGCAGCTCGGCGACGGCATCGTGCGCACCATCGCGCTGGGCTCGTCCGACGGCCTGCGCCGCGGCAACATGGTCTACAACACCGACAAACCGATCACGGTGCCGGTGGGCAAGGCCACGCTGGGCCGCATCATGGACGTGCTGGGCAACCCGATCGACGAGCGCGGCCCGGTGTCTTCCGAGCTGACGGCCTCGATCCACCGCAAGGCTCCCGCCTATGACGAGCTGTCGCCGTCGCAGGAATTGCTGGAAACCGGCATCAAGGTGATCGACTTGATCTGCCCGTTCGCCAAGGGCGGCAAGGTCGGCCTGTTCGGCGGCGCCGGTGTCGGCAAGACGGTGAACATGATGGAGCTGATCAACAATATCGCCAAGGCCCACTCGGGCGTGTCGGTGTTCGCCGGCGTCGGCGAGCGCACCCGTGAAGGCAACGACTTCTATCACGAGATGGCGGATTCCAAGGTCGTCGACCTCGAGAACCTGCCCAACTCCAAGGTGGCCATGGTCTACGGCCAGATGAACGAGCCGCCGGGCAACCGCCTGCGCGTGGCGCTGACCGGCCTGACGATCGCCGAATCGTTCCGCGACGAAGGCCGCGACGTGCTGTTCTTCGTCGACAACATCTACCGTTTCACGCTGGCCGGAACCGAAGTGTCGGCGCTGCTGGGCCGGATGCCTTCCGCCGTGGGCTACCAGCCGACTCTGGCCGAGGAAATGGGCCGCCTGCAGGAGCGGATCACGTCGACCAAGGTCGGTTCGATCACATCGATCCAGGCTGTGTACGTCCCTGCGGACGACTACACCGACCCGTCGCCTGCCACCACCTTCGCGCACCTGGACTCCACCGTGGCGCTGTCGCGAGAGATCGCCTCGCTGGGCATTTACCCGGCCGTGGACCCTCTGGATTCGACCAGCCGCCAGCTTGATCCGCTGGTCGTGGGCGAAGACCACTACAACACGGCACGCGCCGTGCAGAACACGCTGCAGCGCTACAAGGAACTGCGCGACATCATCGCGATCCTGGGCATGGATGAACTGGCGCCGGACGACAAGTTGATCGTGGCGCGCGCGCGCAAGATCCAGCGTTTTCTGTCGCAGCCGTTCCACGTGGCCGAAGTGTTCACCGGCTCGCCCGGCAAGTACGTGCCGCTGGCGGAAACCATCCGCGGCTTCAAGATGATCGTTGCCGGCGAATGCGACCACCTGCCCGAGCAGGCGTTCTACATGGTCGGCACGATCGACGAGGCCTTCGAAAAGGCCAAGAAGGTCTAAGCCAGCGACTTTGCGGGACAGACCTTCAGCTCTGCCCCGAACTGATTAAGGAAAAGCATGGTCGACTCAACCCACACCATCCACGTCGACGTGGTCAGCGCCGAAGAGTCGATCTTCTCGGGCGAGGCGCGCTTCGTGGCGCTGCCCGGCGAGGCCGGCGAGCTCGGCATCTTCCCGCGCCACACGCCGCTGATCACCCGCATCCGGCCCGGCTCGGTGCGCATCGAAATGGCCGACGGCTCCGAGGAATTCGTCTTCGTCGCCGGCGGCATCCTGGAAGTCCAACCCACCTGCGTCACCGTGCTGTCCGACACCGCCATCCGCGGCAAGGACCTCGACGAAGACAAGGCCAGGACCGCCCGTGCCGCTGCCGAGGAAGCCCTGCGCAATGCCAAGGGCGACATCGACATCGCCCGTGCCCAGTCAGAGCTGGCCGTGCTGGCCGCGCAGATCCAGGCGCTGCGGCGTTACCGGGATAAGAAATAGGAAGACGACTTCGGGGAGAGACCTTCCGCTCTGTCCCCGAACCAAGACCCGCAAACCGTCAGACCAGCAGCGGCTTGTCCGGCAGTTCGTTCGGGTTGGTTTCGCCCGCGGCCAACGGAAAGTGCTGGACCAGCAAGCCGGACACTTCCTCCAGCGCATGGGTCAGCCCCTCTTCGAAGCCGCCTGCGCGCAAGGCTGCGCTCAGGCGCTGCACCATCGCCGCCCAATGCCTGGCAGGCACATGCTGGTTCAGTCCGCGGTCGGCCACGACTTCGATCGCGCGTTCCGCCAGCAGCAGGTACACCAGGACGCCGTTGTTGTGCTCCGTGTCCCAGACGCGGAGTTTGCCGAACATCGCGACTGCGCGTTCCCGCGCCGTCGCGTCGCGCCAGATGTAGCCGGAAGGCAGGCTGGCTTCGACGCAGACGCGGATCTCCCCGCTGTGGCGAGTTTCGCTGGCTGCCACGCGCTGCATCAGCCTTTCGAGCATCGCCGGCGCAATGGCCTTGTGCGCGTCTGCTTCATCGAGCCAGCGGTGCCGCAGCAGCCGGGTCAATCGCGACGGGAAGGATGCGCGTGCCATCACCAGTTCCCCGACGCGCCACCGCCGCCGAAATTGCCACCGCCGCCGGAACTGAATCCGCCGCCGCCCCCGCCGCCTGAGAAGCCGCCCCCGCCAAGGCCACCCATGCCGCCGATCCACGGCGAGCGACGGCCGCCCATGGCCGCCATGCCGCCAGCAAGCAGCGAATAGAGCAGTGCCGCCACACCCGCAATGCCGGCGACCACCAGGCTGGACGTGATGAACATGGCGATGACGCCGACGCCGCCGCCCACGGCAACCGCGCCGAGCTTGCGGCCGAGGATGCGGCCCAGGACCGCCCCGCCCACCGGCACGGCGAAGAACAGGAAGATCGCCAGGTCCGTCCAGTTGAAGCCGGCAACGCCGCCGCCACGGTTGCCACTGCGTTGCGGACTGGTTGCTGGCGGCGCGGGAAGCGCTTCTCCCTTGATGCGCGCCATCAACTGGTCGGCGGCGGCGCGCAGGCCTGCCGCGTAGTCGTCCTTGCGGAAGTTCGGCGTGATGGCCTGGTCGATGATCTGGCTGGCGGCGAGGTCGGGGATCGCGCCCTCCAGCGTCTTCGCAACTTCGATGCGAACCTTGCGGTCGTTCTTCGCAACCACCAGCAGCACGCCGTCACCGATGCCCTTGCGGCCGATCTTCCATGCGTTGGCCACCCGGTTGGCGTAGCTGGTGATGTCCTCGGGCTGGGTGGTGGACACCATCAGGAACGCGATCTGCGTGCCCTTCTCGCGCTCAAAGGCCGCCAGCTGGTCGTCCAGGCCCTTGACCTGAATCGCGTCCAGCGTGCCGGTGGTGTCGATCACCCGCGCCGTCAGCGCCGGCACGGGCAGCACGCCTTGGGCAATGGCCGCGAAAGCAAGGAGCAACGCCGACAGGAACAGGGAAAGCCGCCTCACTGGATGCCGCCCATGCCTATTTCTTCGGCCCGAAGTCGACCTGCGGCGGCGCCGAGATCTGCGCTTCGTTCTGCACCGCGAACACCGGCTTCGGCGCGTAGCTGAAGGCCTTGGCGGTCAGGTTGGTGGGAAAGCTGCGAGCCAGCACGTTGTACTCCTGCACGCTCGCAATGTACCGGTTGCGCGCCACGGTGATGCGGTTTTCCGTGCCCTCCAGCTGCACGCGCAGGTCGCTGAAGCCCTTGTTCGCCTTGAGATCCGGATAGCGCTCGCTCACCGCCATCAAGCGACTGAGTGCGCCGGAAAGTTCGCCCTGCACCTGCTGGAACTTCTTGAATGCCTCGGGGTTGTTCAGTGTCTCGGGCGTCACCTGGATGGAGGTGGCCTTGGCCCTCGCCTCGACCACCCGGGTCAGCGTCTCCTGCTCGAAATTGGCTTCGCCCTTGACGGTGGCGACCAGGTTCGGCACCAGGTCGGCACGGCGCTGGTACTGGTTCAACACCTCGCTCCACGCCGACTTGCTGGCTTCGTCCAGCCGCTGGAAATCGTTGTAGCCGCAGCCGGTCAGGGCCAGCGCCGCGGCGATGCAGAGTAACCAGCGTTTCATGGGTCCGTCCTTGTTTCGGGAGAGGTAACGGTAGCATAGATGGATGCGGCCAGAGCCGATTCAAGTCCTGCAGGCCGGTACGAGGCGCGGACCTTTGAGGCACGCTGCACAGGGAAACCTGCAGGCGGCTGTGGATGCATGGCTGGTGCGCTGAAAGCAGGCAAAATCGCCAGGAGCGTCAACAGGCCCAGCTCACTCCCATGCGCAAGACCAAAATCCAGGCCGCAAACCTCCAGGGCAAGCCCGACGACATCGAGGCCGCCTTCTACGAGGCCCTTCAGAACGCCGACATCGACAAGCTCATGGCCTGCTGGGCCGACGAGGATGAGATCGTGTGCATTCATCCGGGCGGGCCCCGCGTCATCGGCGCGGGCGCGATTCGCGCGACCTTCGAGGCGATGTTCGCCAACGGCACTATCCGGGCGTGGCCGGAACGGGTGCGCAAGACCGAGTCGCTGGCCAGCGCGGTGCACAACCTGCTGGAGCGGGTCGAGGTGCCTTCGGACGACGGTCCGAGAAATGCGTGGGTGGTCGCGACCAACGTCTACCTCAAGACCGCGCAAGGCTGGCGCATGGTGGCTCACCATGCCAGCCCAGGCACCGAGAACGAGGTGCAGGAAGTGTCCGTGTCGCCGCAGGTCCTGCACTGACACCGTCGCAGACCGGATCGCCCGACGCGATGCATTACGTCGCGCCGTGGTGGTTGCCGGGCGGCAACCTGCAGACCATCTGGCCGGCGCTCCATGCGCGACGCAGCCGCGGCCCACGTCCCGACTACCGCCGCGAGCGGTGGCTGACGCCGGACAGGGACTTTGTCGACGTCGACTGGCTTGCCGATTCCTGCGGGACGGAGTCGGTCCAAGCCAGCCCTTCAGGCGCAGGGAGAGGGCGGATGCACGAGGCGCCGTTGTTCGTCCTGTTCCACGGCCTGGAGGGGTCCTCGCGCAGCCACTATGCGCAGGCTTTCGCGGATTTCTCGCGCGAGCACGGCATGGCGTTCGCGGTGCCGCATTTTCGCGGCTGCAGCGGCGAGCTCAATCACGCCCCCCGCGCCTACCACTCCGGCGACTACGAGGAAATCGGCTGGATCCTGGCGCGCCTGCGTGAGACGCACGCCGGGCCGATCGTCGCGGTCGGCGTGTCGCTCGGTGGCAATGCCTTGCTGCGGTGGGCAGCGGAAGCGGGCGAAAGCGCCAGCCGGGCGGTGAGCG
>JANXVP010000216.1 GCA_025351615.1 Ramlibacter sp.
CGCCGGACAACGCCGGGTCGGCGCCGCGATCGCACAGCTCCGCGGGATCGCTGCGCATGTCGAACAGCTGCGGGCGCAGGTTCTCGTAGTGGATGTACTTCCACTCCCTGCTTCGCAGCATGAACATGCGGCAGGCATCCACCGGCTGGCGCGTCACGTCGCGTACGAAAGAGCGGAAAGCGTAGTCTCCTTCGCTCACGACGAACTCGCGCCGTGCAGGCGGACTCTCCTCGCCGGTCAGGAAAGGCATCAGCGAACGGCCTTCCAACTGGTGCCAGGGCGGCACGCCGCCCACGGCCTCGATGAAGGTCGGCACCAGGTCGATGGACTCGATGTGTTGCTGCTCCACCGCCCCCCGCCGCGCGCCGGGCCCGGGATGCGCCACGATCATCGGGACGCCGACGATCGCGTCGTGGAACAGCTCCTTCTCCCCCAGCCAGTGATCACCGAGGTAGTCGCCGTGGTCGCTGCAGAACACGACCAGCGTCGACTCCCACAACCGCCGCCGGGTCATGAATTCCCACAGCCGGCCGATCTGGTCGTCGAGTTGCTTGATGAGGCCCATGTACGCAGGCACCACGTGCCGCCGCTTCGCGTCGTCGCTGAAGCTGCGGCTCGCGGCTTGCGACTGGAAACCCTGCAAGACCGGGTGCGGCGACTGCCGCTCATGCTGCGCGCGATTCGCCTGCGGCACGTCATCGGCCGAATACAGGCTGTGGTACGGAGCGGGTGCGACATACGGCCAGTGCGGCTTGATGTAGGACAGGTGAAGGCACCAGGCCTGCTCGCCGCATTCGTCGATGAACTCCATTGCACGACGCGTGGTGTAGGCGCTTTCGGAGTGCGGCTCGGGCACCGCGGCCGGCAGGTGGGCCCAACGCATTTCCCAGCCGGACAGGATCTCCCCGCTGGGCCCGCGCGCCGAGTTCGCCCAGTCATGCCATGGGTTCGCGGCGCCAAAGCCCTGTGCGCGCAGATAGCCGGCATATTCGTTGTCGGTGGGCACTGCGGGGCCCGGCCAGATGCCGTCGTCCCGCCAATACGGTTCGAATCCACCTTCCCCCGCCAGGCGCCCGGAAGACGTGGCCGCATCGCTGCCCACCCGCTCCAGTCCGCGCCTGTCCGCCGCAACATGGGTCTTGCCGACAACAGCGACGCGCAGGCCCAGCGGCCGCAGGTGATCTCCCACGGTCGGGTTGTGCAAGGGCAAAGGCACGAAGTTCCAGTTGGCACCGTGCGTGCTCATGTACCGGCCCGTGTAATATGACATGCGTGAGACGCCGCAGACCGCGCCTTGCGCATAGCAGTTGTCGAAGCGCACTCCGCGGGCCGCCAGCGCATCAATATGCGGCGTACTGATGTGGCGTGCGCCGTAGCAGGACAGGAAATCGCGGCGAAGCTGGTCCGCCATGATGAACAGGACGTTCTTGACGACGCGGTCGGAACCGGGTTGCAGTGGGGCTGAAGCTTCCATGCAGCCAGTAAAGCAGACGCCGGCCCCGGGCGTAAGATGGCGAAGGCATATCAGGCATAACCGGGAGCTATGGATGCGGCTGAGCCAGATCCGGGACTTTGTCGCTGTTACCGACGCCGGCAGCATTACGGCGGCCGCGCGTCTGCTCGGTGTTTCGCAGCCGGGCTTGACCAAGAGCATCGGCACGCTGGAGGCCGAACTCAATGTGTCCCTGTTCCGCCGCAGCGCACGGGGCGTGTCGCTGACGCGCTTCGGACAGGCGTTCTACACGAGAGCCCGCGCAGCCCACACCGAGCTCGAGAAGGCGCGGGAAGAGGTCCTGCAACTCGCCGGCGGCGTCAGCGGCCGGGTCGCCGTCGGATTCGGCCCTCTCGCAGCTGCGCTGTTGCTGCCGCAGGCTGTCCTCAAGTTCCAGACGCTGTACCCGGAAGTGGAGGTCCGCCTGCTGGAGGGGTTCGCCCACGCGACGATGCCGCTGGTGCGGGACCAGACGCTGGACATGGCGCTGGGTCCTCGGCTGCCCGGCTACCGCGATCCGGCGCTCAAGTTCCGGCCCGTGTTCCACAACGAGCAGATCATCCTGGGGCGCAAGGGCCACCCGCTGGCACGCAGCAAAACGGTGTCTGAATTGTCGCGCGCGCACTGGCTCAGTTTTGAACCACGTCGGGTGGTGGACGAGGTACTGTCCGCTCTCGGGCTTCCCGGGGCACACCAGCTGATGCAATGCGAGTCGCTCAACGTGATGGTCGCCCTGCTGGCCGACTCCAACATGCTCGCGCTCGCGTCACGCCGCATGCTGACCCTGGCTGGTGCCTCGGGGGCACTAGAGGAGATCGTCATCGCCGAACGCATTCCTCCGATGACGACAGGCTTGTACGTGGTTGCCGAGACGCCCCTGACCAGGCCCGCAGCCGCGATGGCACGGCTGCTGGTGGAGTTCGGGCGGCGGTTACCCGCGACGTGATGCAGCGGCCTGCTCCAGGGCGGCAAACAGCATCTCAGCATCTCAGCATCGTCCCGTTAGCACACAAGAAGACTCTGGCGCAACCCCTGTCAGCGTTGACAGGCTTGACCTTTGACGCGGTTGCTCAACAGAATGTCTTCGCATTGAACAAGTGCGTGGCTTTTTTCAAATTCAGACAGGGACTTTTCATGAGGCGGTTTCTTTTGTCGCGGCGAGCGCTGCAGGTGGTCGTGCTCTCGGCGGCATGTACCAGTGTGTTAGCCCAATCCAGCAGGGCAACGTCCACGGCAGGCGGCAATGTCCGGGCCGCAACGACGCCCGTTGCGCCCTGGCCGACCAAACCGATCCGCTTGCTGATCGGCTTTCCCCCCGGCTCGGTGCAGGATTTGTCTGCGCGGTCTTTCGCCGACCCATTGGCCAAGCTGCTCGGGCAGCCGGTGATCGTGGAAAACAAGGCTGGCGCGTCCGGCACGATCGCCGCCGACCAGGTGGCCAAGGCCACCGACCAGCACACGTTCGGTGTCATGAACAACAGCCAGCTGACCATCGCGAAAATGCTCAACCCCGCGGTTCCCTATGACCCGGCGAAGGATCTGGCGCCCATTGCCTTGATCGGCACCACGCCGCTGGTGCTGGTGGTCAGCAACGCCGCCACCGGCAAGAACAGCCAGGAGCTGCTGGCATGGCTTCGCAACCTGGGCGACAAGGCCAATTATGGTTCGCCCGGGACCGGCACGCCGGCGCACCTTGGCATGGAGCTGGTCAAGAGCCGCAGCGGCAGCATTACCGCGCTGCACGTGCCCTACCCCGGCAACCCGCAGTTGATCACCGCGATGATGGGCGGGCAGCTTCAGGCCGCCTTGCTGCCGCCGGGCCTGGCCATGCAGCAGGTGCGTGCGGGCAAGATGAAAGCCATCGGCGTCACCTCCGAGCAGCACAGCATGCTGGCTCCGGAACTGCCAACGCTGCGCGAGGCCGGCATCATGGGCGCCGACATGGAATTGTTCACCGCCATGGCGGGACCTGCTTCGCTGCCTGCGTCGGTGCGTGACAAACTCAGCGCCGCGCTGATCGATGTGCTCAAGACCGACGAAGTCCGGCAACGCCTGATCACGGTCGGCTGGCAGCCGGCGCCGTCCACCGCCGAGGGCCTGCGCAGCCGGATGCGCAGCGACACCAAGAACCTGGGCGGCATCATCATGATGCGCGGCATCAAGTCCGACAGTTGAGCCTGGCGCTCCCGGTGCGGTGAGAGCGGCCGGTGAATCGTGGACCTTCAATCAGAAACGCGCGCTCCGCCAGCTCGCCGGCAGTCGGCGCGTAGACCATCGGCAGCATGTCGTAAGCAGGGGCAAGCCCTAGGCCTTGCGCACCGCCGCCGCGCTGAAGGCCGCCTCTGCCCAGGCGCCGGCGCTGGCGCGCGTGAGCTTGAAAGAAGGCGCGACGCGGACTTCCGCCAGCAGCTCGCCGGCTGCATCGGCGGCGCGGAGCATCGCCGACGGATTTTCTTCGTCAGGCTCGATGTCGAGCGACACCGTGATCCGCCTGGCGCCGTGCGCGATTTCGATCTGCTGGTGCAAGCTGGCATGCAGCTGCTGCTCGTGCCGGCGAACGAACTCAGCGGCGGTCTTGACCAGCGTGTTGAACGCCGCCGTATCGAGGGGTTTGGGATTTTTCTTGTCGCGGCCCATGGTCCAGGGGCCGACCAGCGCCGGCTCGACCTGGCCATCCGGGGTCATGGCCACGGCCCAGCCGTCGTCGTCGTCGTTCTTGATCACGCGCGCAGTCCAGCCGTTGTCGCGCCACAAGCGCGGCTGGTTGATCTTTTCTGCGCTGTCTTCGATGTCGGTCATCCGCCTATTGTCGATGACGCCCGGCGGTGCCCGCCCCGAATCTGAGAAACTCCAGCACCCAAGCTTCAACGAGCCACCATCCCATGCTGACCATTCACCATCTCGGCAAATCGCAGTCCGAACGGATCATCTGGCTTTGCGAAGAGCTGGGAGTTCCCTATGCGCTGAAGCGCTACACCCGCGACCCCGTCACCCTCCTGGCGCCGCCGGACCTCAAGGCGATGCATCCGATGGGGACGGCGCCGGTCCTCACCGAAGGGGATCTCGTGCTCGCCGAGTCGGGAGCGATCATGGCCTACATCATCGCCAAACACGGCGGCGGTCGGCTCGCCCTGGGTCCAACGCACCCGGACTTCGCCAGCTATCTTTACTGGTTCCACTTCGCCAACGCGACCCTGCAAGCGATCATGGGACGCAACATGATCCTGGGCCGGCTCGATC
>JANXVP010000573.1 GCA_025351615.1 Ramlibacter sp.
CTTTTTTCTGGGCCTTGACGGCCTTGAGCACTTCATCGACGTGGCCGGGGACTTTCAGGCCCCGCCATTCCTGCTTGAGCTGGCCGTCGGCGCCGATCAGGAAGGTGCTGCGCTCGATGCCCTTTACTTTCTTGCCGTACATGATCTTGTTCTTGACCACGCCGAACATGTGGCACATCTTTTCTTCGGTGTCGGCGATCAATTCGAACGGCAGTTCGAGCTTGGCCTTGAACTCGTCATGCGACTTCAGGTTGTCGCGCGACACGCCGAACACCTGCGCGCCGGCCTTCACGAAATCCTTGTACTTGTCACGGAACTGCATCGCCTCGGTGGTACACCCGGGGGTGTTGTCCTTGGGGTAGAAGTACAGCACCAGCACTGCGCCGTTGTGCGAGGTGTTCGTCACCTTGAGGCCGCCGGTGCCGACAGCTTCGAATTCAGGGATGGGTTTGTTGACAACGATCGCCATGGGTTTTGTACTCGGTGTGACAGTGTTGCTCGGCGCTGGCGGGGGATGCGAACAACCCCGCTGCAACCCCTGATTTTACCCGAAAAAGCGACCCCCCCGGCTGCGGTGACCGGGAGCCCCCGGCAACTGCGCCGGACCGATGGCGCACCTGCGCGCGTCTGCTCAAACCGCAGGCTCGAGCAGCAGCGCGGCGGCGACGCTGCGGCCTTCCTGGGCCAGGATGTTGTAGGTGCGGCAGGCCGCTGCCGTGTCCATGGTCTCGACGCCGATGCGCCGTTCCATGAGCGGCCTGAGCCACGCCGGCTGGGGAAAGCGGATACGCGTTCCGCTGCCGAAGATCACCACCTCCGAGTCCAGTGCCGCCAGCTGCGCGAAATGCTCCGGTCCCAGATCCTCGAAGCGGACCGCAGGCCAGGCGATCCGCTGGCCCTTGCTGCCGATGATGACGCTGTGGGTGATCCTGTCGCCGTTCACGCCGACCCAGCCCGGGCCGTAGCCGCTGATCGATTGCACGTCGGATTGGTCGGGTTGCAGCTTCATGGTTGCCAGGGCCCAGGTTCATTGTTGCGCTGCACGAAACGCGCAGCGAAGTATGGTCAAATTATAGGTTTCCCGAGTCAAAAACACCCCGGAGGGGCTTTGAAAACCGTCCAGAAATCCGCCAAGCTTGCCAACGTGCTGTATGACATCCGCGGTCCCATCATGGACGCGGCGCGCCAGATGGAGGAGGAAGGGCACAAGATCATTCGCCTGAACATCGGCAACCTGGCGGTGTTCGGCTTCGACGCGCCGGAGGAAATCCAGCAGGACATGATCCGCAACCTGGGCAACTCGGCCGGCTACTCCGACAGCAAGGGCATCTTCGCGGCCCGCAAGGCGGTGATGCACGAAACCCAGAAGCAGGGCATCCGCGGCGTCACGCTGGACGACATCTATCTTGGCAACGGCGCCAGCGAGCTGATCGCCATGTCGACCAACGCATTGCTCAATGACGGCGACGAGCTGCTGCTGCCCTCGCCCGACTATCCGCTGTGGACCGCAGCCACCAGCCTGTCCGGCGGCCGGCCGGTGCACTACCTGTGCGACGAAGCCAACGGCTGGATGCCCGACCTCGAGGACCTCAAGCGCAAGATCACGCCGCGCACCAAGGGCATTGTCGTCATCAACCCGAACAACCCCACCGGCGCGCTTTATTCCGACGAACTGCTCAAGGCGCTGGTCGGCATCGCCCGTGAGCATGGCCTGGTGATCCTGGCCGACGAGGTCTATGACAAGGTCCTTTATGACGGCGTGAAGCACACGGCCATCGCGAGCCTCTCCGAGGACGTGCTCACGCTGACTTTTAATTCGCTGTCCAAGAGCTACCGCTCGTGCGGCTACCGCGCCGGATGGCTGGTGGTCTCGGGCGACAAGAAGGCCGCCGCCGACTACATCGAGGGCCTCACCATGCTCTCGAACATGCGGCTGTGCGCCAACGTGCCGGGCCAGTACGCCATCCAGACCGCGCTTGGCGGCTACCAGAGCATCAACGAG
>JANXVP010000259.1 GCA_025351615.1 Ramlibacter sp.
AATTGGGTGGCCAAGGAAATCGGCCCGATCGCCAAGCCCAAGGACATTCGCTTCGGCGACAACCTGCCCAAGACCCGCAGCGGCAAGATCATGCGCCGGCTGTTGCGCTCCATCGCCAAGGGCGAGGCGATCACGCAGGACACCAGCACGCTGGAGAATCCGGCGATCCTGGAGCAGCTGGCGGAGAAGCTCTGAGCGGAGTCATCCCCGCGCAGGCGGCAAGGTCATCCCCGCGCAGGCGGGGACCAAGGAGAGCGCGCAGCGCCCCTTGAACGCCCTGGATTCCCGCCTGCGCGGGAATGACGTCAAGGCGGAGAATGGCGTGGTGGCGGAGATGGCGTCGCGGCGAGGATGACCTCAAACGGCAATGAAAAAAGCCCGCAAAGCGGGCCCCTTCATTGTCTCGCTCAGGTCATTTCAGGCTCAGGACCCAGGCGGCGAGCTTCTTGGCTTCGGCTTCGTTGACTTGCGTATTGGCCGGCATCGGCACCGGTCCCCAGACGCCGGAGCCACCCTTCATGATCTTGGCCGACAGCTTGTCGACCGCGTCCTTCTGGCCCGCATACTTGGTGGCGACGTCCTTATAGGCCGGGCCGACCAGCTTTTTGTCGATGGCATGGCAGGCCATGCAGTTCTTGGCGGTCGCCAAAGCCTGATCAGCCAGCGCAGGGGCCACCAGCGTCGTCGCGGCCAGCAGGGCAAAGAGGGCACGTTTCATTGATTTCCCCGTGGGTTGAGTTACATTCAATTAACGCGATTGTAGTGATTGGCGTTGACCGCCGTTGCGCCTCATGGGTAACAGCGTTAGCACGCGTTCGATTGGAGAAGAGCATGTATTTCCTGGGAATCGGCATCATCCTGCTGATCTTGTGGTACGCCGAGATCGCGCCGGTGGCCGGCTGGGCCTGGTACGTCGTGTTTTCTCCGTTCGCGCTGGCCGTCGTCTGGTGGTGGTGGGCCGACATGACCGGCTACAGCAAGCGCAAAGCGGTAAAGCGGGAAAACGCGAAAAAGAAGGCCCGGATCGAGAAAAGCCGCGAGGCGATGGGGATCCCCAAGAGAAAGCGCTGAGCCGCCCCGGCTCAGGGCGGCAGCGCCTGGTCAGGATTGCGCCGCCCGAACAACTCCTGCAGCAGCGCCCGCAGCCAGCATTGCGCCGGGTCTTGCGCCGTGCTGGCGTGCCAGACCAGGTGCACGTCGTAAAAGGGAGCGTCCGGTAGCCGCCAGACCCGCAGGTCGTAACGCTTGCCGATGTTCTTTGCATACATGTCGGGCACGATGGCCATCAGGTCGGTCGCCTGGGCCAGCTCCGGCAGCGCGCCGAAGTGGCGGGCCCTCAACACGATGCGGTCCGCCAGCTTCATCCTGACCAGCATCTTCTCGACGCTGCTGTGAGAAGTCGCCGTCGGCGAGGCCACGACCAGGGATGCCCGCGCCAGCTGGTCCGACGACAGCGAACGGCCCGCCGGACCAATCGCCGGGCGCCATTTCGGCGACGTGATCGCCACATACTGCTCGCGAAACAGAAGCTGCGCCCGGATGCCTTGCTGGCGCGGCTGCAGGATGCCGACTGCGCAATCGATCTCCCGTGTTTCCAGCGCCGTCGCCACGTCGGCCGCCGCCACCGAAATGTTCGACAGGTGCGCGTGCGGCGCCTGGGTTCGAAGGGCCGCAGCCAGCGGCGGCAGCAACAGCATTTCGCCCAGATCCGATAGCGACAGCTTCCAGTGCATGTCGCTGGTCGCCGGATCGAAGTGTTCGTGGCCCGTCACCAGGCCCTCCAGCGCAGCCAGTTGCACCAGCACGGCCGGCGCCAGGGTTTCGCAGAGCCGGGTCGGCTGCAGGCCGGCCGGGGACCGGACGAACAGGTCGTCGTTGAAGAAGCGCCGCAAGCGCGCCAGGGCGTTGCTGGTGGCGGACTGCGACAGGGACAAGGACTTGCCGGCGGCGGTGACCGATCGCGTGCGGTGGATTGCCGCGAGCACCCGCAGCAAGTTGAGGTCGAGCTGGCGAAAGTTCATGGTGCGGAAATCGGTGGCCAAGGCCTCAGGGTGAATCCCTATTATTCACCGCATCGATGCAGCGCATGGGTAAAAACCATTCGCCACATGGACGACGGCTGCGTAGATTGATGGCGTTTCACCTCAATCATTGCCATGGCCGAACGCTCTTTTGCAAGCGAAGTGACCCAGCTGCGTCTGGGCGAGGGCGACGAGTTCCGCGGCGAAGGCATCCTCGCCGTGACCAAGGCGTTGCTGCAATCCGGGGTGTCCTACGTTGCCGGTTATCAGGGTGCGCCGATCTCGCACTTGATGGACGTGCTGACCGACGCCAGCGACATCCTGCAGGAGCTGGGGGTGCATTTCGAGCACAGCGCATCCGAGGCGACGGCGACGGCGACGCTGGGCGCGTCGATCAACTACCCGCTGCGCGGCGCCGTGACCTTCAAGTCGACCGTTGGCACCAACGTGGCTTCCGACGCGCTGGCCAACCTCGCCTCGAGCGGCGTGATTGGTGGCGCACTGCTGATCGTCGGCGAGGACTACGGCGAGGGCTCCAGCATCATGCAGGAGCGCTCGCACGCTTTCGCCATGAAGTCCCAGGTCTGGCTGCTGGACCCGCGGCCCAACCTGCCCAGCATCGTCAATGCGGTGGAGCAGGGCTTCGAACTGTCCGAGGCCAGCAATACACCGGTGATGCTGGAGCTTCGGATCCGGGCCTGCCATGTGCACGGCAGCTTCCGGGCCAAGGCCAACAAGCGGCCCTCTTTCACCCTGAAGGACGCGATCGAGAAGCCGGTGCGCGACGTCAATCGCATCGTGCTGCCGCCGGCGAGCTACCTGCACGAACAGGACAAGATCTCGCGCCGCTGGCCGGCGGCCGTGAAATTCATCCAGGACAGAGGCCTGAACGAGTTCTTTGCCGAAGCGGCGCAGGATTTTGGAATCGTGATGCAGGGGGGCCTGTACAACGCCGTGCTGCGGGCGCTGGAATTGCTGGGACTGGCCGACCCGTTCGGTCATTCCAGGGTGCCGCTGTACGTGTTGAACGTCACGTATCCCCTGGTCGATGCCGAGTTCACGCGTTTTTGCACCGGCAAGCGCGCCATCCTGCTGGTGGAGGAGGGCCAGCCCGACTTCATCGAGCAGGCCGCCAACAGCATCCTGCGCAAAGCCGACGTGCAGACGCGTGTCCATGGCAAGGACCTGCTGCCGATGGCGGGCGAATACACCGGCGGCGTGGTGGTGAAAGCGGTGGCGTGCTTTGTCGAAAAGTACGCTCCGCAGCTGCTGGCTGGCAGGGAGCTGCCCCAGGCGGCGCGGCCCGCGCCGATGCAGGCGCTTGCGGACAGCGACCCGAGGGCGTCTGCGATGCAGCAAGCCGCGGCTGAAGTTCAGCCGCGACCGCCATCGTTTTGCACCGGCTGCCCCGAGCGGCCGATCTTCACGGCGATGAAGCTGGTCGAGCGCGAACTCGGCGCCCACCATGTGAGCTGCGACATCGGCTGCCACCTGTTTTCGATTCTGCCTCCGTTCAACATCGGCGCGACCACCATGGGCTACGGCCTGGGCTGGGCCGGTGCTTCGGCATTCAACACCGGCGAAACCGACCGCCGCACCATCTCGATCATGGGCGACGGCGGCTTCTGGCACAACGGCCTGACCAGCAGCGTCGGCAACGCGGTGTTCAACCAGACCGACAACCTGCTGCTGGTGGTCGACAACGGCTACACGGCTGCCACCGGCGGCCAGGACGTGATGTCATCGAAGGCCGCCAGCAAGCTGCGCAACACCAACCATCCGATCGAAAAGGCGGTGCGCGGCGTGGGTGTCGACTGGGTCAGGACTGTGACCAACACCTACAGCCTGACGCAGATGCGCGATGCGCTGCGCGAAGCGCTGACGACCCGCGAAATGGGACCCAAGGTGATCGTGGCGCAAAGCGAATGCATGCTCAACAAGCAGCGGCGGGTCAAGCCGCAGGTCAGGGCCCGGATCGCCGGTGGCGAGAGGGTGGTGCGCGAGCGCTTCGGCATCGATCCCGATACCTGCACCGGCGACCATTCCTGCATCCGCCTCTCCGGCTGCCCGTCGCTCACGGTGAAGCCCAACCCCGATCCGCTGCGGCGCGACCCGATTGCCAGCGTTGTGGACAGCTGCGTCGGTTGCGGCCTGTGCGGCGAAGTCGCGCACGCGGCGGTGCTGTGTCCGTCGTTTTACCGCGCCGGGATCATCAACAACCCAAGCCGCTGGGACCGCTTCAAGCAAAGGCTTCGCGGTACGGTCATCGGCTGGCTGCAATCGCGCATCGATCGCCGCCTGGAGGGGCTCGCGGCATGAGCGGTGAACGCAGCGCAGTGCCGCCCCAGGCAGGTTCAGTCCTCCTGGGAGGCAGCGCATTTCACGAAGTGAACAGTGTGGGGGTCCACACGACCCGCGCGATCACGATCGCCATCCTGGCCATGGGTGGCGAGGGCGGCGGCGTGCTGGCCGACTGGCTGGTCGACCTGGCCGAGAGCAACGGCTTCGTCGCCCAGGCGACGTCGGTGCCGGGCGTGGCCCAGCGCACCGGCGCGACCATCTATTACCTCGAGCTGTTTGCGGGCCACGCCGTGCCTTCCGGCGCCCGCCCCGTGCTGGGCCTGAGCCCGGTTCCAGGCGAAGTCGACGTCGTCATCGCTTCCGAGCTGATGGAGGCGGGCCGTGCATTGCAGCGCGGCCTGG
The DNA here is from genome assembly GCA_025351615.1 of Ramlibacter sp. Classification (GTDB taxonomy): domain Bacteria; phylum Pseudomonadota; class Gammaproteobacteria; order Burkholderiales; family Burkholderiaceae_C; genus Ramlibacter. Next base: position 4,725 of record JANXVP010000259.1, read on the forward strand.
TCACGCCCGGCCGCACCACCTTCGTCGCCTCCAGCCACCGCGTGTATTCCATGACCGAACGCACCGCCATGGGCGACGGACGAGTCGATTCGCAAAAGCTGCTGAAGGGCGCGCGGGCGGCGGCTCGGCGCTTCGTCTGCGCC
>JANXVP010000277.1 GCA_025351615.1 Ramlibacter sp.
CCACCGGCGCCGCCGCGGCGCAGATGGCAAACACGATGCCATGGATTGCGTGTGAGTTCACGATCGCCTCCTTTGCACTCGCTGCCGGGCAGAGGTGGCCGCCCCAAGCAGTTTGCTCTCGGACTATAAACTTCCGTTCGCCGCTAGTCCAACGCGCGCGGCAGGCCGTGCGGTGAAAGCTTTGGTCGATCGAACGGCTGCTTCTGGCCGAAAGCGGCCGTTCCCCAGACGACCAGTGCTCAAGTTCACTGCTTATTTACGGCAGACTGATCATCAAACCATGCAGAGCAAACACCAGCCTATCCGCCAACCTCGGCCCGGGCCAGAGCGGATTGTCCGAGGGCGGATTCGGCCTAGGGTTTGCCCGTTGTACCGACTCGCTAAACTGGACTTTCCACACGACACGCCTGAAAGACATACGTGACACCACACCCTATTTTTGCCCTGGCTTGCGCCGCCGCGCTGTCCGCTTTCTTCCTGGCCGGTTGCGCCAACATGCCTTCCTCCTCACAGTCCCCCGACGAATCCGCTATCCGCCTGGCCCGGCTGACGCAGACCCAGGCCATCGCCAAAGGCGATCTCGATGTCGTGGTCGCGTACTGGACGCCCGACGTCACCATGCGCCGCGCCATGGGCCAACCGGTGGAGGGCGCGGCCGCCGGCCGCAAAATCCTTGAGCCGACTGGCGTCGCGCCCAGCCCGATCCTCTACCAGCGCAAGTCGACGTCGGTCGAAGTTAGTCCGAACTGGCCGCTAGCGTATGAAGAAGGCACCTGGTCCGGGCATATCGGAAGCGCCGACGCCAAGCCCATTGTCGGCGGCCGCTATGCGGCCCAGTGGGTGAAGCGCGATGGCAAATGGCTGATTCGTTCGGAAGTGTTCGTGGCGCTGACCTGCGCCGACGCGGGCTGTAAATCTGTGGCGGTGCCCTAAGGCGAATCCGTCCCCTAAACTAATCTTTGCACGCCCCCGTTGACCTTTTAAGCGGCCGCTTCGTTGAAGTGCGAGGGTCTAGCCCTTTGGATCATGCCCGACCACGAACCATGTCGAGCAGGCGACTCAGGATGCGCTCGCCATCGGCCCGCAAGCCGTTGTGGGCGTACTCGTTGGTGACCCAGGCCCGCAGCCCACGAACGCCGCGGGCTGTCTCCTCCGCAAATGATCGCTCCACGTAGACATCGTCGACATACACGGTCGCTGCCACTGCGACCTCGTTGCGGGCGAGGCGGTCCGCGTCGTACAGGCGCGGCCATGGATGCTGAGCCAGAATTTGCGCCGCCTCGCGATGCGCGCGCAAGCCCGTATGTTCATCCCACATCCACGGGAAGACGTGCTCTGCTCCAAGCAGGTCGCCAGTCACTGCCTCCTCCGGGGCGAGTCGGTGTGCCGACCAGCGGGTGGCACCGCCGTCGGCGTACGAGGACTCATGGAGCGTCGCGTAAATCGGATTACGCTCCCAGGCAGATGCCATCTGCACGTCGACCATGAATGCGGCGGAACCAAAGGGCAGCTCCAGCAGGTGGTGCAGCCGTTCAAACCCGGCGCTGTCGCCGAGCCACATCCCGATCTGCCGCAGCCGACGCGATGTCAGGCGGTCGCAGTTGGGCAAGCGCACGTCTTCCTCGTCGAGCCGGCGCAGCAGCATCCGCAAACGATCGAGGTCTCCCGGGTATCGGTCGTGATAACGCTGATTCGCTTCGCGCACGCGCACCCATGTCGCCGCGTAGACCTCGTCCACGGGCCGATTGGTGATCGGCGCGAGGCCTCCGGTGATCAAGACCTCCCGCAGACCCTCGGGCGCCAGCGACAGATAAGTGAGAGAGGTGAATCCGCCGAAGCTCTGACCCAGCAGACTCCAGCGGTCGATGCCGAGTTCGGCGCGAATCAGTTCGAGATCGCGCACGATCGAGTCGGCGCGAAAATGCGTGAGGTACTCGGCTTGGTCGGCGGGGGCTGCGCCTGGGATGACTGGCCCGACGGGCGTGGAACGCCCCGTGCCCCGCTGGTCAAGCAGCAGGACTCGGAAGTCGGTCAGGGCACGCGCCATCCACCCTGAGGGCGGGCTCGTCGGACGGGCGGCCTCGAAGCCTGGCCCGCCCTGCAGGAACACGAGGTAGGGGCGATCCAGACCGTCCGGGGCAGCAAGTTCGCGGGTGAACACGCTGATCGCGCCACGCGACGGGTCGCCGTGAACCAGGGGAACCGAGTGCTCGCGTTCGGTCAAGACTGCGCCGGGCATGCGGTAGGTCGTATTCATGGCTCGCATTACAACCGAACGTACGCGCGCCCGCCTTTGGAGCGCCCCGCCTTCTCGAACGTCCGCACAGGCCGATCCGGCTGTTCTGGCGCACCGACAGGTGGCGCTCCTTGCCTCGGCCCGGGAACAAGTAGCTACTCCTTGGTACACGTCACGTACTCGGAGCGAGACGAGGTCGCAGCCCCGCAGCTTGCTGTCGATGGCTAGGTTGAACAGCGCCAGATCACGGCCCTTGTCCGCCAGCTGAAGGCGAATGCGGAGCGACCAGATCTCCTTGGGCTTCAGCGGCGCCTTCTGGCCAAGCAGGCGACCCTTGTTCCAGGCAGTGCGGTGTTTGCGCATGGTGAGCTCCTCATGAAGAGGGGCTCACCATGCTCTATGGCTGCTTCCGATCCATAGCGGACAGCGTGCAACAAGTTCCGTTGACTGACGCGTCAATCGTCGTGGCCCCGCGCTTCTGTAGTCTCTCCCGGAAGCAGAACAACAACGCGCGGCGCATGCTCGCCGTCGCAGGTTTTGGATTTCAGAATCCACGTTTTGACGAACTCCTAGACTGTCCGGCGGCCAGCATCGGTTGCTGCGTCCCGATTCCGATCCGACATCGTGCGCGCCGAGAGTTCTTGCGTGAGACTCTTCTCGAGCGCGATTAAATTCGCTGATTTATCGAAGCGGGCCCACCCACTTGTTGTCCTCTTTCGCATCTCTTCGGTGTAGATGGCGGGCGGCAGCGTCGGCGCGATCGCTTCAGCGTGCACCACACACAGATCTTGATCGTGTTAGTCCGCGTATCCCGGCATCGCCCGATCCAGCACACGCATCATGGCTGCGAAATAAAGCGTTTCGCGCTCCGCCTGCGAGTGACTGTTGCGTGGGTTCGGCGCCTCCACCCTGTTCACCATCTCCTCTTCCAGCACCGCGAGGGGCCGGCCGGTGGACATGGCCAGAATCTGCGCGCGGCACACGCGCTCCAGCTTGTACAGGCGCCGGTACGCCTGCGCAACGTTGTCGCCCACCGCAAGGACACCATGGTTCTTCATGAACATGATGTGCTTGGCGCCCAGGACGGAAGAAAGGCGTTCGCCTTCGCTCAGCGAATCGGCCAGTCCGGTGTAACCGTCGTCGTACGCAATGTTCTGCGTGAGGAACGCGGCCGTCTGGCTGCCTGGCAGCAGGCGGTTGTCCTCCAGCATGTTCAACGCCAGCGCCCAGGTCTGGTGGGTGTGGAGGACAACGTTCGCGCCCGTGGCCCGGTGCAGCGGGGCGTGGATGCTCAGGGCGCTCAGCTCCAGGCTGCCCTTGCCTTCCAGCACCTCGCCCGCCTCGTTGAAGACGATCATGTCGCTGGCCTTCGCCTCCGACCAGTGCAGGCCGAACGGCAGGACCAGGTAGCGGTCTTCCTGACCGGGCACGCGCATCGTGAAATGGTTGTCGATGCCTTCTTCCAGATCGTCGTAGACCGCGAGGCGGTTCGCCGCAGCCAGATGGACGCGCGCGCGCCAGGTTTCGTCGTTCTTGTGGTTCATCTCTCTTGCTCCTTTAGGGGATCCAGTTCAGATCGGCGGCTGCAGATTCCAGGCGGGGCAACACGACGCTCGGCCGCGATGCTAGCTGCCTTGTGCCACCAGCCTCGACACATTTTCCATCGCCGAAGCGCCAACTTTTTTCAACAAGCCACGAGTCTCGACAACGGTCGGGCGGTTACTGTAAGCGCCCAAGCGACTCAACGGGTTGAGCCGCGATTCGCGCGCCCGGGCTGTCGTCTCGGCCACGTGCGGCAATCATGTCAAACGGCTCTAGTTTCAAAATGATCGTAGGCGATCAGCTTGATGACATGCGGCGGTGAAATGAGCCTTACGGGGGCGCGGCTGTTGTCTGCACCCGACCCAAAGCAGACATGGCGCAAAGAACTGCACGCGCGGCAAGCCCTGCCAGAATATCCCCACTGACAATCCTGGCCGATCTCCGCGCCATGATCCGCGCAGGAGGCTGTCCATGTCCGTCAACGACCGCGTCATCAACATCGACGAGCTCGCACTCGAGCATTCAAAGTACGGCGACAAATTCGAATCACGCGCCGCCCGTGTGGGGCCGCGCGTCGGCGCGAAGCACCTCGGCTACTCGTATGACATCTTGCCGCCCGGCAAGACCGGCTGCCCGTTCCACAGCCACCACGCCGAGGAAGAGATGTTCTTCGTCATCCGCGGCTCGGGCCTGCTGCGCTACGGCAGCGAGACGCGCAGGATCCGCGCAGGCGACTTCATCG
>JANXVP010000311.1 GCA_025351615.1 Ramlibacter sp.
TTCGCGCCCGCGTGTCGTCATGGAACCTGCGCGATAGCCACATGGTGGAGACGCTGCAGGCGCTCGACCGACACCTCGGCTCCGGCGCCGGTTTGCCGCGCATCGCCGTCTGGGCCCACAACTCGCACCTGGGCGACGCCGCTGCCACCGAGATGGGCGAGGCCGGCGAATGGAACGTCGGCCAGTTGATGCGCGACCGTTACCACGAGCAGGCGGTGCTGGTGGGTTTCAGCACCCACCACGGCACGGTGACCGCCGCCTCGGACTGGGACCAGCCAGCGCGCCGAAAGCGGGTGCGCCCTGGCCTTGCCGACAGTTGGGAAGACCTGCTGCACCAGACCTCCACCAGCCGCTTCATGCTGCCCCTGCGCGACAACGCCGCACTGCAGAAACTGGCGGCACCGCAGCGGCTGCAGCGTGCAATCGGCGTGATCTACCGGCCAGAGACCGAGCGCCAGAGCCACTACTTCATGACCCGGCTGCCGCAGCAGTTCGATGCGCTGATCCACATCGACGAGACCAGCGCGCTCGAGCCGCTGGACCATGGCCCGGTCTGGCACAGTGTCGAGCCGCCGGAAACCTATCCGTCAGGCGTTTGAGACCGCGCCGCGCGCCGGGTGGTGCGGGGTGTCCCCGGCGCCCAGATCCCAGTACAGCCCGGTCATCACCGACAAACCCTCGCGCAGCAGCCCGGGCGGCAGGTGCTCGTTAGGCGCGTGCTGCGAGCAGCCGGGATAGGAGTGCGGCACCCACACCGTGCGCAGTCCCAGCACGTCGGTGAAGATGTCGTTCGGCAGCGAGCCGCCGAGGTTGGGCAGCACCGCCGGCTTCTTGCCGCTGGTTTGCGCGATCGAGGCCACCGCCCACTGCACCCAGGGATCCTCCGGGTCGATGCGCGTCGCCTGGAACATGGTCTCGCGGGTGCTGACGATCTTCACCATGGAAAAGCCGTGCGCGTCCAGGTGCCGCCGCAAGGCCGGCAGGATGTCTGCCGCATCGATGCCGACGACGAAGCGCAACTGGCAGCGCGCCCAGGCCCGCGGCGGAATCGCGTTCACCGGGGTCTCGGGATTGCCGGTCTTGAACGCCAGCACCTCGAAACTGCACCAGCCGAACACCCGCTCGGCCGGCGACAGGCCCGGCTGGCCCCACCATGGCTCGATCTCGGGCCCGTCGGCGCCGCCGTCGACCTCGCAGTCGGCCAGAGCGCGCCGCACCGCAGGCGGCAGTTCCTTCGGCTTCCATTGCGGCACCAGGATCTCGCCGACCGGCGACACCAGGCAGGAGATCGCATGGGCGAGCTGGATGCCGGGATTGGAAATCAGGCCGCCCCAGTTGCCGGAGTGGTGACCGCCTTCGCGCGCTTCGATGAGCAGGTCGAAATTGGCGTTGCCGCGCGAGCCCAGGAACACTGTCGGCCGCTCGGGCGACAGGCGTGGCCCGTCGGAGGCGATCAGCAGGTCGGCCCGCAACAGCTCCTTGTGCTCGGTGCAGAGTTCACGCAAGCCGGCGGACCCGGTCTCCTCGCCCATCTCGATCAGGTATTTGGCGTTGAAGCCCAGCTTGCCGCGCGCCTCCAGCACGGTGCGCATGGCCTCCATGTTGACGCTGTGCTGCCCTTTGTTGTCGGCGATGCCGCGGCCATACCAGCGGCCGCCGGATTCGGTGAGCGACCAGGGCGACAGCCCCTGCTTCCATTCCTTGTCGAGCCCGCGGATCACGTCGCCGTGGCCGTAGCCCAGCACCGTCGGCAGTTCCGCGCCTTCGAAGCGTTCGGCGAACAGGAAAGGCGCCAACGCTTTCGGGTGCTCCAGGATGCGGCAGGTGAAGCCCATGGCTTCGAAAGCCGGCCGGAGTTCCGCTTCCAGGTAGTTCCGCAGCACGCCGGCCCGTTCGGGGTTCTGGCTTTCGGTCGGCATGGCGATGCGGCGGGCCAGGGTGCGCTGGAACTGGCCGGAGTCGAAGCACTCCTGGGCCTGGTGGATGGCGTCGACGCGGCTGTTCATGGCGAATTTCCTTGCAAGGCAGAAGCAGGATACAGGTGGCAGGCGACTTCGCCGACCGCGTCGCGCACCAGCGGCGGACGTTCAGTCTCGCAGATGGCCATGCGGCGCGGGCAGCGGGGATGAAAGGGGCAGCCGGGCGGCGGACGGACGGGGTCTGGGAAAGACAGGCCCAGCCCGGTTTCCGGGATGCCCAGGCTGGTGTCGGGCGTCAGCACCGAGGCCAGCAGGGCCTGGGTGTAGGGATGGCGCGGCTCGCGGAACAGTGCGGCGGTCTCGGCAAATTCGACCACCCGGCCCAGGTACATCACGGCCACATGGGTCGCGATGTGTTCCACCACAGCCAGGTTGTGGCTGATGAAGACGTAAGTCAGCTTGAATTCCTGCCGCAGGTCCATCAGCAGGTTCAGGATCTGCGCCTGCACCGACACGTCGAGGGCCGAGGTCGGCTCGTCGCAGACCACGATCTCGGGGTTCATCACCAGCGCCCGTGCAATCCCGACCCGCTGGCGCTGGCCGCCCGACAGCTGACCCGGCGTGCTGTCGGCATGGCGAGGCGGCAGTCCGACCCGCTCCAGCATTTCGATCGCCATGCGGCGTCGCTCGGCCCGGGTGCCGATGCCATGCACCTCCAGCGGAAAGGCCACGATGGCGGCTACGCTGCGGCGTGGATTGAGCGACGAATACGGGTCCTGGAACACCGGCTGAACCCGGCGCGCCAGCTCCAGCCGGCCCAGCGTGCTGATGTCCCGGCCGTCGATCGACACCGTGCCGGCGTTGGGCGGCGTCAGTCCCAGCAGCATGCGGGCCAGCGTGGACTTGCCGCAGCCCGACTCGCCGACGATGCCCAGCACCTCCCCGCGATTCACGGCAAGGTCGACGCCATTGACCGCGTGCAGGCTCTGGCGCGGCTGGAACAGGCCGGCCTTGACGAAAAAGCTGCGGTGCAGGCCCTGCGCCGCAAGCAAGGGGTGGTCGCTCATGCCACCATCCCGCTCTCGCCCAGGATGCAACGCCACTGCTGGCCGGCCGCCGACCAGTGGACCGGGATCGTCCCGTCGCAGTCGGGCTGCGCCAGCGGGCAGCGATCGCGGAACGCGCATCCGGGCAGCTCGCCGACCAAGGACGGCACCACACCCGGGATCGTGCCCAGCTTCCCACCCGGAGCAGTGCGGCCGGGCACCGGGATGCAGCTCATGAGGCCACGGGTGTAAGGATGGCGGGGCGTGGCGAAGATTTCGGTGACAGCGCCCGCTTCCACCACCTGGCCCGCGTACATCACGGCCACGCGGTCAGCAATGCGCGCCACGACGCCGAGGTCGTGCGTGATCAGCACCATCGCGATTCCCAGTTCGGCCTGCAGGTCGGCCAGCAACCGCAGGATCTGGGCCTGGATCGTGACGTCCAGCGCGGTGCTGGGCTCGTCGGCAATCAGCAGCTGCGGCTCGCACATCAAGGCCATCGCGATCATCACGCGCTGCCGCAGCCCGCCCGACAGCTGGTGCGGGTACTGGCCCAGGCGCTGGCCGGCGGACGCGATGCCGACTTTTTCCAGCAACTCCAGCGCCCGGTTCTTCGCTTCCTGGAGCGATGCCTTGCGATGGTGGCGGTAATGCTCCATCAACTGTTCGCCGATCGTGTACGCGGGGTTGAGTGCCGTCATTGGCTCCTGGAAGATCATCGCCATCCGGTCACCGCGCAGATCGTTGATGCGCTTGCTGCCGGCGCCGCCGAGGTCTTCACCGAGAAAGCGCAGGCCCCGGGCGCGCCGCGTCGCAGTCCTGGGCAACAAGTCCATCACCGCCAGCGAAGTGATCGACTTGCCGCAGCCCGACTCGCCGACCAGGCAGAGTGTCTCGCCGCGGGCCACGCGAAAGGAAACGTCGCGCACCGCATGGAGCACGCCGCGCTCGGTGCGGATATCCACGTCCAGTCCCTCGACCTCCAGCACGGTGTCGCTGTCGCCCATCTCAGGCCCTTTCCGGCGGCGTGAACCACTGGTGCAATCCGTCGCCCGCCAGGTTGATCGCGAAGATCAGCAGGGCCAGCGCCGAGCCGGGAATGGCGATCAGCCAGAACGAAAAGAACATGTAGGCCTTGGCTTCCGAAATCATCAGTCCCCAGGACGGCAGCGGCGGCTGCACGCCCAGGCCCAGGAAGGACAGCGACGCCTCCAGCAGAATGGCACTGGCGGCCTCGAGCGTCGCGATGACGATCAGGTGCGGCAGCACGTTGGGCAGCACCTCGCTGCGCAGGATGCGCCAGGTCGAGGCGCCCGCGGACTGCGCTGCGGCGACGTATTCCAGCGCGCGCACCTGCTGCGTCGCGCTGCGCATGACAACGGCGAATCGGTCCCACTTCAGCAGCCCCAGCACCAGGATGACGACCGGCAGCGAGCCGCCGACCAGGGCGACCGTGGCGAGCGCAACCAGGATGACCGGCATCGACAGGCGGGTCGTCACCAGGAAGGACACCAGCATGTCGACCTTGCCGCCGAAGTAGCCCGCGAGCATGCCCATCGTGGTGCCGATCAGGCCCGAGATCACCGCGACGCTGAAGCCGATGAGCAACGAGATGCGCGCGCCGTAGACCAGACGCGACAGGTAGTCGCGTCCCAGGGGATCGGTGCCCAGCGGATGCGCCCAGCCGCCCTTGTCGTAGCCGACCGGGGGCACCGTGCGGTTGGTGAGGTCCTGCAGGTAGGGGTCGTAGGGCGAAAGCCAGGGCGCGAACAGTGCCAGCAGCACGATCACCAGCAGGATCGCGCAGCCGGCGGCGAGCGCCCTGTTTCGAAGCAGCCTGCGCGCCAACGACATGTTCAGGCCACCCGGATGCGTGGATCGAGCCAGGCGTTGGCGATGTCTGACGCCAGCGTCAACAGCACATAGATCACCGACAGCAGCAGCACGATGATCTGCATCACCGGAAAATCCTTGTAGGTGATGCTCTGGTAGGCCAGGTAGCCGAGTCCGTCCAGGGCGAAGATGGTCTCGATCACCACCGAGCCGCCCAGCAGGTAACCGAGCTGCACAGCCGCGAGCGCCACCACCGGGACAATGGCATTGCGAAGCGCGTGCTTGAAGATGACGGTGGCCGGCGGCAGGCCCTTGGCCCGCGCGGTGCGGATGTAGTCGGCCTCCAGCACCTCGATCATGCCGGCGCGGATCAGGCGCATGAACGCCGGCGCCGCATAGTAGCCGAGCGCGATCGACGGCATGACGAAGTGCTCCCAGCCGTCGCTGCCCGAGACCGGCAGCCAGTGCAACGAGATCGAGAACAGCATGATCAGCAACAGCGCGAAAAAGAAATTCGGCAGCGCCTGGCCCAGCACCGCCACGGCCAGGCACAAGCGGTCGATCCAGCTGTTCTTGTGGATGGCTGCCAGAACGCCCAGGGGTACCGAGATCAGCAGGGCCACGACCAGCGAGTACACCCCGAGCAGCAACGTCGTCTTCAGTTTGTCGAACACCAGGGGACCGACTTCGGTCTTGAAGTAGACCGACATGCCGAGCTGGCCGTGCAGCAGCTTCCAGAGCCAGGACGCGTATTGCACGACCAGCGGCCGGTCCAGCCCATAGGCCTTGCGCACCATCTCGATGTCGGCCTGCCGGGCGCCCTCGCCTGCCAGCGCCAGTGCCGGGTCACCGGAGAGGAACACCAGCAGATAGGCCAGGATGGAGACTGTCAGCGCCACCAGCAGCGCCAGGCCCAGGCGCCTGATCATGTAGAAGAGCATC
>JANXVP010000333.1 GCA_025351615.1 Ramlibacter sp.
CGCAAGGGGCACCCGGTAGGTGTAATGAACAGGAATCCGGATGGTCGAAATCGTCGGCTTCAGGAGCCATCCGCAATCGATGAGGGGGCACTCGTACCTGCTGCTCCAGCCGAATTCCTCGTTCTTGATCAGCGTCGACACTTCGAGCATGCCGCCGGGCGTCCGAACGATCACGATCCTGTCCGGATCGAGTTGCGCGTCCGGCGCTTGCCTGACCAGCTGCAGCAGCGAGAAGGCCAGCACACACGCGAGCGCCAGCACACCAAGGACGACAGCAGCGCGACGCATGGATGGGCCGGGCTTGGACAGGGTCACTGGAATCGCATCGACGGCATCGGCTGGTAGGACGTGTTGGACTTGAACCAACGACCAAAGGATTATGAGTCCTCTGCTCTAACCAACTGAGCTAACGTCCCGCCAGTGCTGATTGTATGAGCGCTACTTCTGATGGCTGAGAGCGTTGCTGACAAGCCGCGCCGTGATGTCGACGATCTGGATCATCCGGTCGTACGGCATCCGGGTCGGCCCTATGACTCCCAGCGTGCCGACAATCTGGCCGTCGACCTCGTACGGCGAGCTGACGATGGACAGCTCCTCGAAAGGCACGACCTGGCTCTCCCCGCCGATGTAGATACGCACCCCTGCGGCCTGGCTGGAGACCTCGAGCAGGCGCATCAGCTGGGTTTTCTGCTCGAACAGGTCGAAGGCGCGGCGCAGCTGGCCCATGTCGCTGGAGAAATCGCTCACCGACAGCAGGTTGCGCTCGCCCGAGATCACCACCTCGTCCTGCTCGCTGAGCGCCTCCGAACTGGCCTGGACTGCCGCCTGCATCAGCTGGCCGATCTCGCTGCGCAGGCGCTCCACTTCGGTCTTCAGGCGCTCCCTCACCTGCTCGATTTCCATGCCCGCGTAGTTCGCATTGAGAAAGTTGGACGCTTCGATCAGCTGGCCCTGCGTGTAGTCGGCCTGCGTGAAGACGACGCGGTTCTGCACATCGCCTTCCGGAGAAATAATGATCACCAGGAAGCGCTTTTCCGACAGCCGCAGGAATTCGATGTGCCGGAATACGGACGTGCGGCGCGGCGCCATCACGACGCCGACGAACTGGGACAGGTTGGACAGCAGTTGCGCGGCGTTGGTGATGACCCGCTGCGGCTGGTCGGCGGCCAGGCTTGGAGTCGCCATCTCCTCACGCTGCGCCGTCAGCATGGTGTCGACGAAGAGCCGGTAACCGCGCGCGGTGGGGATCCGCCCAGACGACGTGTGGGGGCTGGCGATCAGCCCCAGTTCCTCCAGGTCGGACATCACATTGCGGATCGTGGCAGGCGACAAGTCCAGGCCCGACGCGCGCGAGAGGGTGCGCGAGCCCACGGGCTGTCCGTCGGCGATGTATCGCTCGACCAGCGCTTTCAACAACAGCTTGGCACGGTCATCGAGCATGATTTGAGGGTTCTGGCCGATTTTAATGCTGTAATTTGCCAATGAAATCCGAATTCCGCCGGGTCGCGCTGATTGGCAAGTACCAGACCGCGGTTTCGGGGTCCGTTGCCGGTTCCGCCCGGGGTGCGCTGGATGACATCGCCTTGTTTCTTGCCTCGCAGGGTTGCGATGTGGTGCTGGAACAGGCCACTGCCGCCAACGCCGGGATCACTGCCCATCCCACGCTGAACGTCGCCGCCATCGGCGAACAATGCGACCTCGGCCTGGTGGTCGGCGGCGACGGCACCATGCTCGGCATCGGCCGGCAGCTGGCGAAGTATGGCGTTCCCCTCATCGGCATCAACCAGGGACGCCTCGGCTTCATCACCGACATTCCCCTTGACAGTTACCGCACCACGCTGACCCCGATGCTACGCGGAGAATACGAGGAAGACCAGCGCAGCCTGATCCAGGCGCAGGTGATTCGGGGCGGCGCGTGCGTTTTCGACGCGCTTGCGATGAACGACGTGGTGGTCAACCGCGGTGCAACTTCGGGCATGCTGGAACTGCGGGTCGATGTGGACGGGCATTTCGTTGCCAACCAGCGCGCCGACGGGTTGATCGTTGCCTCGCCCACCGGATCGACCGCTTATTCGTTGTCCGCCGGCGGTCCGCTGCTGCATCCCTCGATTCCGGGCTTCGTGCTGGTTCCGATCGCGCCGCATACGCTGTCCAACCGTCCGATCGTGCTGGCCGATTCCTCTGAAATCTCGATCGAAGTGGTGTCGGGGCGGGACGCCAGCGCGAACTTCGACATGCAGTCGCTGGCATCGCTGCTCCATGGCGACAGGATTGTCGTGCGGCGGTCGCAGCACCGGGTGCGCTTCCTGCATCCCAAGGGCTGGACCTACTTCGACACCCTGCGCGGCAAGCTTCACTGGAACGAAGGCGTCTGACGCATGGGACTCAAACGCATCGCCCTGCGCGACTTCGTCATCGTCCGCGAGCTCGAACTCGATCTCGCATCGGGTTTCAGCGTCCTGACCGGAGAAACCGGCGCCGGCAAATCGATCCTGGTCGACGCGTTGCAGCTGGCTCTGGGCGCCCGTGCGGACGTCGGCGTGGTGCGTGAGGGAGCGGCGCGAGCCGACATCAGCGCCGAATTCGAACTTCCTGCGTCGCTGCTGCCCTGGCTGGAAGAGGCCGGCTTCGAGTCGCAGGACGTGTTGCTGCTTCGCCGCAGCATCGACAGCCAGGGCAAGAGCCGGGCCTGGATCAACGGCGTTCCCGCGACCGCCACCCAGCTGCGTGAGCTGGGCGACCAGCTGGTCGACATCCACGGCCAGCACGCGTGGCAAAGCCTGACCCGCCCGGATGCCGTGCGGGCGCTGCTGGACGCCTATGCCGGTGTCGGCTTGCAGCGGCTGCAGCAGCTCTGGACAGCGTGGCGCGTGGCGCAGCAGACGCTGCTCGATGCCCGCGCCGCGCAAGACTCGCTGCAGCGCGAGCGGGAACGTCTTGCATGGCAGATCGGCGAAGTCGAGAAGCTGGCGCCGGGCAAGAGCGAATGGGATGAGCTCAATACCAGCCATACCCGGCTGTCCAATGCGCAAGGCTTGCTGCAGGCAGCGCAAGAGGCGCTTGCAGCTCTCGAAGGTGAAGAAAGCGGCGCATCCCCCTTGCTTTTAAAGGCCCTTGCAGCGTTGCAGGACCAAGAACACGTGGAGCCCGGCTTCAGCGCCATTGCGGCTGTCCTGGCTTCCAGCCAGGCACAGGCCGAGGATGCCGCAAGGTCGCTGGGGGCCTATCTGCGCAAGACCGAACTCGACCCCGCCCGGCTGGCGGAACTCGACGAAAGGATGTCGCTCTGGATGTCCTTGTCGCGGCGCTACAAGCGCACGCCGGCAGAACTCCCGGCACTGCTCGCCACGTGGAAGGAAGAACTCGCCAGACTCGATGCCGCCGCCGACCTGGCCGCGCTCGAAGCTGCGGAAAAAAAGGATGCAGCGTTGTACATGGCCGAGGCGCGCAGCCTGTCCAAAGCCAGAATCAAGGCGGCACCGCAACTGGCAAAGTCCATCACCCAGGCGATGCAGGGGCTGGGCATGCAGGGCGGACGGTTCGAGGTCGCTCTGGAAAAGGCAGCGCAGCCCACCGCAAGCGGCCTGGAAGAAGTCGCCTTCCTGGTCGCCGGCCATGCCGGATCGACGCCGCGGCCGGTCGGCAAGGTTGCATCGGGCGGCGAGCTCTCCCGCATCGCACTGGCGATCGCCGTCACGACCAGCCAGCTCGGCACAGCGCAGACACTGATTTTCGACGAGGTGGACGCCGGCGTCGGCGGCGCGGTCGCCGAAACTGTCGGCCGGCTGATGAAGCAGCTCGGGCGCGACCGCCAGGTGCTGGCCGTCACGCACCTGCCGCAGGTCGCTTCCTGCGCCGACCACCACCTGGTGGTTGCCAAGCACAGCCAGTCGGGCGTCCCCAGCAGCTCCGTTGCCGCAGTGCAGGGCGAGCAACGTGTCGCCGAAGTAGCGCGAATGCTCGGCGGCGAAAAACTGTCGGGCACGACGCTCGCTCACGCCAAGGAAATGCTGGGCGAGGGCAGCCTGAAATCTCCGCCATGACACTAGAGGCCGTCCTGATCACCGGGATGTCCGGCTCCGGAAAGTCCGTCGCGCTGCGTGCGCTGGAAGACGCCGGCTACTACTGTGTGGACAACCTGCCGCCCGAGCTGCTGCTGTCGTTCGTCGCGCTCGAGCAGCAAAACAATGCGCAACGGGTGGCGATCGCGATGGACGTGCGCAGCGCAACATC
>JANXVP010000374.1 GCA_025351615.1 Ramlibacter sp.
GCGCCAGGGAGGTCGTGGTGTCGAAGAACCCTGGCGAAATGGCCAAGCACACCGGCACCTTCGACTTCATCCTCAACACGGTGGCGGCGCCGCACGACCTGGACCCCTTCCTCGTGCTGCTGAAACTGGACGGCACCATGACCCTGGTGGGCGCGCCGGCAACGCCGCATCCCTCACCGGGCGTGTTCAACCTGATCATGAAGCGCCGGCGCCTGGCGGGCTCGCTGATCGGCGGCATCCGGGAGACCCAGGAGATGCTCGATTTCTGCGCCACCCACGGCCTCGTTTCCGATGTGGAGATGATTCGGATGGACCAGATCGAGACCGCCTACGAGAGGATGCTCAAGAGCGACGTGAAGTACCGCTTCGTGGTGGACATGGCGACCCTCGCGCGCTGATCGCGTTCTGACTTCACGGCGACAGCCAGGAATACTCCCGTGAATTCACTCCCCATCCCGGTCGTCTTCATTCCCGCCTTGCTCTGCGATGACGCGATGTTTCGCGATGTCATCGCCGACCTCGGTGATGCCATCGAGCCGCATGTGCTGCTGTCGCCGATGCCGCGCTTCGAGGACAGCGTCGCCGACATTCTCGCCCGGGCCCCGGCGCGCTTCGTTCTGGCTGGATCGTCCTATGGCGGCAACCTGGCACTGGAAGTGGCGCTCGCGGCGCCGGACCGTGTCACGGCGCTCTGGCTGATGGGTTGCAATCCCGCCGGGCCGCAGCCGGGCGGGCCGGACCTGGCTGCCGGGCTCCAGGCCAATCCGGAAGCAGTGATCGAGATGCTGGCGGGCCTGGTCGTTCCCAAAGAGGCAACCGCGGCCGCGGCCACCTTCAGGGCGATGGCGAGGCGCCTGGGCAGCGCGGCGGGTGCGGCCCAGGCGCGTGCCACGGGAGGGCGCAAGGTGGCGATGTCGCGACTGCGGCAATTGACGATGCCGGCCCTCGTGCTGTGGGGCGAGGCTGATCCGCTGGCGCCGGTGGCCGTGGGCCGCGCTCTCGCCGATGCGCTGCCCAATGCGCAGTTTCATGTCGTCAAGGACTGCGGCCATCTGCCGACGCTGGAACGACCGGCGGAGTGTTCCCGGCAGTTCGGTGATTTTCTGCGCGGCATTGCACAGCCGTAGGCGCTACTGGCGCGCGGTGAGGTCAGTGAGCCTGACGCCTCAGTCCTTCGGCCGGAAGTCGATGATGAGCGGCGAGGGCACGCGCCCGTCGACGTCGCGCGGCAGCACTTCGGTTTTGATGACGGCTTTCAGCACCGCCTCGTCCCAGCTGCGAACGCCGCTGGATTTCAGGATCCGCTGGCCGACGATGGTTCCGTCGGGCGCTGTGCGCACCTCGATTTCGGCGGTCGGGTTGCCGGCAATCTCTTCGGTGAAAACGATGTTCGGTTTCACGCGGGCAGCGACGCGGCTGCCGTAACCGGCGGGCGGCCCGGACGAGCGGGAGGCGTTGCCCTTTGCTTCCTGCGCGCCGGTCGCGCCCGCCAGGCCCTGCATCCGCTTGAGGTTGTCCTCCCGCTGCGCTTCCATGCGGCGGCCGTCTTCCGCCTGGCGCAGCTTTCTCGCCGATTCCCCCTGCTTCTGCCGGTCTTCGGTGAGCCGGGTTTTCGCAAGCGCTGCCTTTTGCTGCGCTTCGAGTTTGCGCTGCGCCTCCAGCTCTTTTTCGGCGGCAAGCTTCTTTTGCGCGGCGAGCTCCTTCTGCGCTTCGCGCTTCTTCTCGCGCTCCAGCGCGAGTTGCTTGCGCCGGTCTTCGGCCCGCTTTTCCTGTTCCCGCGCCAAAGCAATGTCCGCCTCCCGCGGTAGCTCGGGCAGCGGCGCAGGCTTCACTGCCTCGACGACACGAGGCGGTACCGGGGAGGGTGCGGGAGGTGCCGGCGGGAGCGGTGCCATTTCGGCGGCCTTCGGCGCCGCCTCCTGTGGCAGGTTCGACCAGAGTTCGGCTTCGACCGACAAGCTCACGGGTTCCTTGTTCCAGTTGATGCCCCAGGTGAGTGCGACCATCAGGAGCAGATGCGCAAAGACGGCGAAGCCCAGCGCACGCAACATGCCCGGAGGCGGCGGTGGAGCGAATTGAAGGCGGTCGAGGCTGGCCGGCATGGTCGCGCGAGGCTATTTCGCCAGCTGCACCGACAGGCCCACGCGCTGCACGCCCTTGCGCTGAAGTTCGTCCATCACCTTCACAACGGTCTCGTACTTCACGCTGCGGTCGGCGCTGATGACGACGGCCGATTCGCCCGCGCCCACGGATGCCTGCGCCTTGCTCGCGGACTCCGCCACCTGCGCCATCCCGATCGGTGAACTCTTGCCGTCCTGCTTGAACTCCAGCGATTCATCCTTGTGGATGACGATCTGGATCACCTGCCTGGGCGGCTGGCGTCCCTTGCCGACGCTGGGCAGATCGATCATGGTCGGTGCGATCAGCGGCGCGGTGACCATGAAGATGATCAGGAGCACCAGCATCACGTCGATGAAAGGCACCATGTTGATTTCGCTGATGGTGCGACGGCCGCGACCTCGATTGGCGACGGAGGGCATGTCAATGTCCCGATGCGGTGGACGACGGTGGGTGCGCCTGTGCGCCGAGGTTGCGCTGCAGGATGTTCGAAAACTCCTCGATGAAGGTTTCCAGCTTGATCGCGACCCGGTCGATGTCGCGGGCGAAGCGGTTGTATGCCACCACCGCCGGGATCGCGGCGAACAGGCCGATTGCCGTCGCGACCAGCGCTTCGGCAATGCCAGGTGCGACCGTGGCAAGCGTCACCGTCTGCAGGCTGGCCAGGCCGGTGAAGGCATGCATGATGCCCCACACCGTGCCGAACAGGCCGACGTAGGGCGACACCGACCCGACCGAAGCCAGAAACGACAGGTTGGTTTCCACCGCATCGAGCTCGCGCTGGTAGCTGGCCCGCATGGCGCGGCGGGCGCCGTCGAGCAGCGTGCCGGCATCCTGGATCCGGCGCTCGCGCAGCTTCTGGTATTCGCGCATGCCGCTGGCGAAGATCCGCTCCATCGGACCCGATATGCGTGCATTCTGCGCGGCGGCGGCGAACAGGTCGTTGAGGCTGGTGCCGGACCAGAATTCCTTTTCGAAGGTGTCGTTCAGCGCTTTGATCCGGCCGAGCGCGAACAGCTTGCGGAAAATTGCCGCCCAGCTGGCGACCGAAACCGCCACCAGCAGCAGCATCACCAGCTGTACTACCCAGCTTGCGCCCAGCACGAGTTGCAGGATCGACAGGTCTTGGTTCATTGTTGCAGGGCTTCCAGAATGAGGGGCGGGATTCTTGCAGGTCGCAGGCGCTGCGCATCGACCCAGCCGATGCGGATCATTCCTTCGCAAAGCAGGGCGCCGTCGGGCCTCATGCGCGCCTGCTGCGCGATGGTGAGAGCTGTGCGTCCAGCTTCTTCGAGACGCGCGGTCACCAGAAGTTCATCGTCCAGCCGCGCAGGCAGAAGATAGCGCACCGTGGTTTCGGCCACCACAAACATCCCGCCGGTGGTCGCGCGCAGCACGCTTTGCTGGATGCCGAGCGAGCGCAGCCATTCGGTGCGGGCCCGTTCGAAAAACTTCAGGTAGTTGGCGTAAAAGACGATGCCACCGGCGTCGGTGTCTTCCCAGTACACGCGCAGCCGATGCTCGAAGATGGGTGCGGTCATGCCAGCAGGGCCTTCAGCCGCGCCGCCGCTTCCTGCAGTTGCGGCATCGAACTCGCGGTGGAAAACCGGATGAAGTTACGGGTTTGCGCCGTGCCGAAATCGCGTCCGGGCGTGACCGCCACATGGGCCCGTTCCATCAGCGCGAAGGCCAGCTCCCAGCTGCTTTCGACGCCCAGCCTGCGACAGGCGGCGGAGCAGTCTGCCCAAGCGTAAAACGCTCCGTCCGGCATCACCGGCACCTCCAGGCCCAGCGCCTGGAGCTGCGGAATGAACCAGTCGCGGCGGGCCTTGAACTCAAGCCGCCGCCGCTCGTATTCGGCGATGCTTTCCGGCTCGAAACAGGCCAGTGCGGCGTGTTGAGCGACCGTGCTGGGGCAGATGAACAGGTTTTGCGCCAGCCGTTCGATCGCGGGCAGCAGGGCATCGGGGACAACCATCCAGCCCAGCCGCCAACCGGTCATGCTGAAATATTTGGAGAAGCTGTTGATGCTGATCACCTGCTCGTCGATCGCAAGGCCGGTGTGGCCGAACGTGTCCTCGTAGCTGAGCCCCAGATAGATCTCGTCCAGCAGGGTGATGCCGCCCTTGTTGCGCACGAAGCCGTGGATGCGGCGCAGTTCGTCGGGATGAATCGAGGTTCCGGTCGGATTGGACGGCGACGCCAGCAGCACACCCCGCGTCCTGTCGCCCCAGGCGTCTTCGACCTTGGCCGCGCTCAGCTGGAAGCGCTCCTGCGCTGTCGTTGGCACCAGCACCGCCTGGCCCTCGGCTGCACTCACGAAATGCCGGTTGCACGGATAGCTGGGATCCGGCATCAGGATCTCGTCGCCGGCATCGATCAGCGCCAGGCAGGCCAGTTGCAAAGCAGCCGAAGCGCCGGCCGTCACCACGATGCGGCGCGCCGGCACCTGCACCCCAAACCGCGCCGCGTACCAGGCGCTGATGCGCTCGCGCAGGCTGTCGAGGCCGGTCGCCTGCGTGTATTGGGTGGCGCCGTCATAAATTGCACGGACGGCGGCCTGCTGCACCAGCGGGGGCGCGGTGAAGTCCGGCTCGCCGATGTTCAGGAAGAGCATCGGCCGGTCGGTGTGCGCAAAGTCGCGTGCCAGCCGCGCTGCGGCCTTGGCCACTTCCATCACGTAGAACGGGTCGATGCGCTGCGCACGGGCGGAAATCTTCATGGATCTTAAATTAGACCATGGCAGCAGAGCCGCACTGCGTCCAAACGCGACAGTCAGGGCCGGTCCGCCGCTTGCAGTGGCAAAACGCTCTCTCCCGCCGGCAGGTCCACCCATTGGCCGTGGACGCCGGACGTTGCGGCAAGTGGGGACCCGGCGGCGATGCGCCAGCCTGTCGGCAGCTGGAGGGCCAGCCCTTTGACCGCGACGCGGCTGCGCAGCACGATGCGCGGCTGGCCCGCTGAGGTTTCGACGTCCACCTGCACACCGTCGCGGGCTTCCCACCAGGGCGCGAATTCTCCCAGTGGGCCGATCCATGCGCCCGCGTCGCGCATCCGTGCGACGAAGATCTCCTGGAATCGCAGTTTGTCTTCCAGCACGTTGGGATGAATCAGCAGCATGCACATGCCGCCATACGTGCCGAGCTGGCGCGCGACCTCGAGCGCCCTGGGCAGCAGGACGGTATCCATCGGACGCATGCGTTCGTCTTCGAGGGTGACCGGAAATTCCCACGCGGGAACGGCCGCCAGCCCATCGCGGTGGTAACTGAGCTGGTAGGGCAGATGCGACATTGCCGAGCCCGCGGTCAGTGACGAGCTATAGCGGTATCCGGTGGCCTGCATCGCTTCAGGCAGTGCGAAGGGGTACTCCAGATAGCCAGGCCGGAAGGAGTCGATGCGCGCGCCTGGAACGGCTGCCTGCAGGAGATAACGGCTGACGCGCAATTCCCCGAGCAGCGTCGCAGCCAGTGTTTCACTGCGCGACTTCACGAACGGGACGTAGTCGGGATAGCGTTCGCCGCCCGCGCCGATGGGAAACTTCGAGAACACCGGCGAGTGGGAGACCGAGTGGCTGGCGATCTCCCCGCCCTGGGCTTGCAGCGCCCGCAACCCGTCCATGCCCGCCGCGTCGAAGAAGGGCTGGTCGTTCCAGTCGCGGACATATTTGGTCTGGATGAAGTAGGTGGCCCGGGCCTGCTGGGCGGCCTCGCTGCGCGCAAAGGCGATTCCGTTGCGGATCGAGACGCCGTAGTCCACGTCGTGCGAGAGCAGCACCGCGAGCGGCCGGCCCTGGGGCACGGTGGCCAGCGTCACCGCGAGCGGTTCGGCTTCGCGGTAGACCTGCCTGAGCCAGCGCAGCAGGACATCCACCCCAGGCTCATACGCGTTCACGTAGTCGCGGCCCTGCCGCCGGCCCTGCTGGGCCGAAGAAATGAAGGCGCCGAGATCCAGCCCCAGGGCATACGCGTGTCCGCGCCCCTGGGCATGATGGACCAGCGCCGGCTGGCCGCGGTCGAAGCGCGCAAGCACGTCGCTTCCGGCGACAGGCTGCAGCGCGTAGCCCGGCGAGCCGGCGTCCGCACCGGGACCGGCGAGGGGGACGCTTTGCTCCTGCGGCTGCGTGAAGCCCAGGGTCCGTATTGCTTCGGGCGACCAGGCAAGTGCCTTGTGGCCCCGGCCCGGCTGGACGCCGGCAATGCCGAACACGTCATTGAGACCGGCACCGAGGATCTCGAAGCCGATCAGGGTTCCGCCTCCGTTCACCTGGGCGCGCAGTGCGTCGGAAGCCGCTGTATCGACCCGCTGGCCCGAGATCGTGGGGTAGGCCAGGACCAGCCGATGCTTCACCGCCAGACGCACGTCGGTGGTCACGAGGAATGGCACGCCGATGGTTCGCAGGCCAAAAGCCAGGCCGAGCCAAGGAGCGGCGGGGTCGGTCAGGTAGATCGCCAGGCGACTTTCGCCGCCGGCGGCGAAATCATCGGGTCGGGTGGGAACAGGGGCTGGAACGACGGACGCGCCTGGCGGGCCGCCGGCAAGCCCCTCGATATGCAACACGGGGTCGACCAGTCGGCGCACGGCAAACACCCCTGCGCCAGCGACCGCGACCAGCAGCAGGAACTGCCAGAGCAAGCGCATCCGACGGGTGCGCACGCGGTTCAACCCCTGGTTCTGGCAGCGGACCGGTCGGCCTCGACCTCAGCGCCGCGCAATTTTGGCGCCAGGCCGTTCAGCACCGCGTTCACGTACTTGTGCCCGTCGGTTCCGCCGAATTCCTTGGTCAGCTCGATGCACTCATTGAGTACGACGCGCCACGGGACGTCGGCGGCATGCAGAAATTCGTAGGCGCCGATCCACATCACGGCACGCTCGATCGGCGAGATCTCCACCAGCTTGCGGTCCAGCAGCGGCACGATCAGCGCGTCGAGTTCCGCGCCTTCGCGAATGCAGCCGTGAAGCAGCGCGTCGTAATGAACCGAGTCCGCCTTGTGGAAGCCGGCAAGATCCCGCGTGAATGCATCGATCGAGGCGGGATCGTTGCGGCCGACGAGATGCTGGTACAGCGCCTGCAGCGCGAATTCCCGGGAACGGCTACGGCCGGACTTCGCGGGGGCTTTGCGCGCGCCGCTGGTGGTCTGGCTGCGCGCCGGCTTCTTGTCGTCGGTCATGCGAGCTGGTCCAGCAGGTTGGCCATCTCCACGACCACGCGGGCAGCATCGACGCCCTTGTCGGTCTGGCGGGCGATGGCCTGGTCAAGATTTTCAGTGGTGAGGATCACGTTGGCGACTGGTAGCCGGTAGTCAAGCGCAACCCGGCTCACGCCGGCGGCCGATTCATTGGCCACCAGCTCGAAGTGGTAGGTCTCGCCGCGGATGATGCAGCCGATGGCGACCAGCGCGTCGAAGCGTCCTTTTTCCGCGAGAGCTTGCAGCGCTACCGGAATTTCGAGCGCGCCGGGGACGAACACCAGCTCGATGTCTTTTTCGGCCACGCCCAATTCGAGCAGTTCAGCCCTGCAGGCGCGCGCGAGGGCGTCGGTGACGCCCGCATTGAAGCGCGCCTGGACCATGCCGATGACCATTCCCTGGCCGCCCTGGCGCGCCGCTTTGCCTTTGTCTGCACCCAACATGGTTCTTCAGTCCTGGGTGGGTTCGGGATTGAGGTGGCCGACGATTTCGAGGCCGTAGCCGGCCATGCTCGGCATCCGCCGTGGCGGCCCCAACAGGTTCATGCGCTGCACGCCGCACTCGCGCAGGATCTGCGCTCCGATACCATACGTGCGCAGGTCCATCCGGCCCCGCTCGGGTGCATGCGAAGGTTTGGCAGTCCCTTCGAACTGCGCCAGCAGTTGCTCGGCGCTTTCGCCGCAATTGAGCAGCACTGCCACGCCTTTGCCTGCGCGGGCGATATGCGCGAGGCTGCTGTCCAGGCTCCAGGAGTGCATCGGCCGGCCGATCTCGAGTGCATCGAGGACCGACAGCGGCTCGTGCACGCGGACGGGCACCGTCTCGTGCTCGTCCCAGCGGCCTTTCACCAGCGCCAGGTGCAGGCCCTGGCTCGGCTTGTCGCGGAACGCATGGGCGGTGAACTCGCCGAATGCGGTCCGCAGCGGCCGCTTGCCGATCTTTTCGATCAGCGATTCATGGCGGCTGCGGTGTTCGATCAGATCGGCGATGGTGCCGATCTTCAGGCTGTGTTGCGCCGCGAACAGCTGCAGGTCGGGCAGCCTGGCCATCGTTCCATCGTCATTCATGATCTCGCAAATCACGGCCGACGGAGTCAGGCCGGCCATCGCTGCCAGGTCGCAACCGGCTTCGGTGTGCCCCGCGCGCATCAACACGCCGCCGTCCACGGCCTGCAACGGAAAAATATGGCCGGGCTGGACCAGGTCTTCAGGCCTCGCGCTGGCCGCCACCGCGGCCTGGACGGTTCGCGCCCGGTCAGCCGCCGAAATTCCGGTGGTGACGCCCTGTGCGGCTTCGATGCTCACGGTGAAGGCCGTGCCCATCTTGGTGCCGTTGCGCGCCACCATCGGCGGCAGGCGCAGCCTTTCGCAGCGCTCGCGGGTCAGGGTGAGGCAGATCAGGCCGCGGCCGAAGCGGGCCATGAAGTTGACGGCATCGGATGTCACGTGATCGGCCGCCAGCACCAGGTCACCTTCGTTTTCGCGGTCTTCCTCATCGACCAGGATCACGATCCGGCCCGCCTTCATGTCCGCGAGGATGTCTTCGACGGGCGAGATCTTGACCGGGGCTGGCACGCTCATGTCATGGCTTTCTGCTGCTGCGGGTCGCTGGTGAGCATGCGCTCGACGTAGCGCGCGATGAGATCGATTTCCAGGTTCACCCGGCTGCCGCTGGTCAGGCTGCCGAGCGCCGTATTCTGGACCGTGTGCGGGATGAGGTTGATGCTGACTTGCGTGCCGTCCGTCCCGTCGGCGATCGAATTGACCGTCAGGCTGACCCCATTGACCGTGATCGACCCCTTGTAAGCGAGGTACCTGCCGAGCGCTTGGGGCGCAAGAACCCGCAGTTCCCAGCTTTCCCCGGTTTCCGCGAAGTGGGTCACGGTCCCGATGCCGTCGACATGGCCCGCCACGATGTGTCCCCCGAGCCGGTCGTGCGCGCGAAGCGCCTTTTCGAGATTGATCGGGCCGGGGGCGCCCAGTCCGGCTGTCTTGTCGAGGGACTCCGCGGAAATGTCGATCGTGAACTGGCGCCTGGGGGCATCCAGCGCGGTCACAGTCATGCAAGCGCCATTCAGGGCAATGCTGTCGCCCATGCCCACGTCGTCCAGGTAGCCGGCCGGCGCCTCGATGGTGAGGCGCTTGCCATGCTGTAAAGAGCGACCCAGGTCGTGAGCAGCGGCGATGCGCCCCACGCCGGTGATGATTCCGGTGAACATGCGCTATTTTCGCAGGGATTCGCCAGGCACCCCCCGGGAACCCTCAAGGGGCTGTCCTAGAAGGTGTCGCGACCCGCGACTCGTGCCACGATTCGCAGGTCGGAACCGATCATTTCGCCGGACAGGAACTGCAGCGCAACCGCTTCGCCCAAGGCGTGGAGCGGCCCGATCGCGGCCATGTCCCGGCCCGGCCCGAGCAGCTTCGGCGCCAGATACACCAGGAATTCATCGACCAGGCCTGCCCGCACCAGCGATCCGTTGAGCTTGTGGCCAGCCTCCACGTGCAGCACGTTGACCTCGCGCACGGCCAGGTCGCGCAACATTGCGGCGAGATCCACCTTGCCGCCGGGACCGGGCCGGCAGATCAACGTCGCTCCCTTGGCTTCCAATGCGGCATGCCGCGCCGAGTCGGACTCTGCGTGGTAAATGAACAGTTGGCGTGCGGGCCCGAACAGTTTTGCGTTCAGCGGCGTCTGCAGCCGGCTGTCGATGACCACCAGGTGCGGCTGGCGCGTCGCTGCCACCAGCCGGACGTCCAGCTGGGGATCGTCTTCCAGCACGGTCCCGATGCCGGTGAGCACAGCGTCGGCGCGCGCACGCCACGCATGGCCGTCGGCGCGGGCGGCGTCAGCCGTGATCCACTGGCTCGCGCCGTTCTCCAGCGCCGTCGTGCCGTCCAGGGAGGCGGCGACCTTGATCCGCACCCACGGCGTCTTGCGGACCATGCGGCTGAAAAAGCCGATGTTCAATTCGCGTGACTCCCGCGCACCGGCGCCAACTTGCACGTCGATGCCGGCGGCCCGCAGGCGCTGGAAGCCTTGCCCCGCCACCAGCGGGTTGGGATCCGCCAGCGAAGCGACAAGCTTGCCAATGCCGGCAGCCGCGAGGGCGTCGCAGCAGGGGCCTGTATGGCCTTGGTGGGAGCAGGGCTCAAGTGTCACCCAGGCAGTCGCCCCGGCAACGGAATGACCCCGCGCAGCCGCATCGCGCAAGGCCATGATTTCGGCATGAGGTCCGCCCGCTTGCTGCGTGTGACCCTGGCCGAGCACCCGTGCGGAGCTGTCGGTGAGGACGCAGCCGACCCGGGGATTCGGCGACGCTGCGTCCGGGGCTTGCCGCGCCAGGCGCAGCGCAAGCGCCATCATCTCCTCGCTCGCGGAGTCCATCAGCCGCCGATTTGCCGGGCCTCGAGGCCGGCTATCTCCAGCATACGTCCCGGGACTGGGTGCCGGTGACGCCTCGCACTCCCGTCGACGTCATGGTGAACGAGCCGCAGGCGTCGTTGGCCAGCGTCGACGTCGAGAGTGGCGCCATCGTCAACGTGTAATTGCTGACTGTGGCGTCGACGGTGAGTGCGTAGATCTGGGGGCCATCGGTCGGCGACCGCATGAGGTTGGAAGGCATCTGCGTCGAGATATTGTTGCCGGCCCGGTCATTCACATATTGGTCGTTGGCCGTATAGAAGCGCTGCATGAACTGCGCGGCCTGCATCAGCTGCGCGCGCGCATCGGCGCGCCGGGCCCGGTCCACGTAGCTGCGGTAGGAGGGCAGGGCAATCGCGGCCACGATGCCCACGATCGCCACCGTGATCATGATTTCGATCAAGGTGAAGCCGCGCTGTCGCCGACCCGCGCTGCCCTGGCTGGAAAGGGAATCGATCATGGGGTCACCTTCAATCGTTGGATGTGCAAGCCTAGCGCATGAACAGCTGGCGCCATTCACGGGTCTTGATCCGGGTGGGGGTGGTTGACTGGCAGGTGCCGGTCAAGGCGCAGGAGATGCTGATCAAGGTTCCGCCCGGAGCGCCGCCACTTACGTTGACATATGTGGTGCGCGCGGAATTCCGGCTGACCTGCAGCGTCACATTCCGGCCGTCGGCCACGCCTTGGATTCCGCTGACAACCAGGTCGCTCGAATCGACGTTGCCGTCGCCATTGGTGTCCAGCACCGGTTCCGTCGGGCCTGCGCCGGTGAGTGCATCCACGAGATAGAAATAGCCTGTGCCGCCGGACAGGTTCGAGCAGGGATCAAGCGAAACATTCGAAGGAGAGATGGTGTCGGCCGCTGCAAAACGCCCTGACAACAGGTCGATCGGATAGACCAGCCGCTGGCCCGTATTGGGGAAGTCGATGAACCAGCCACGTTTAGGGGTCGTTCCGGTGTAATTGACTGAATTTGTCGAGATCGGAAAGTAGGTGTTGCCGTTGGGGGCGACTTGGCCCGCGCCGATGGTTTGCTGGACCAGCGACGTCCTGTTCGAAAGCGAAGTTCCAGCTGGGATCGACGCGGCACCAAATGCAACCGGATCCCAGATGCCGTAAAGCGACTGCTGTGCTGCGCTGGTGATGTCGCTGATTTCATAGAACTTGCCGGTGCCCGCGACGACCATGTAGCCGGGCGCTGGAGCGGTGGCGCCCACGATCGGCAGTGTCAGGGCGCTGGGCGCGGCGGTGATCGGTTGGGTCGCGCCTGCGGCGAGCAGCGGACTGCCAGCCAGATCGACCTTCCAGTTGGCCGGGTTGCTGTCGTTCAGGCTGAATTTCCAGAGATTCCCCAGCAGGTCGCCAGCGTAGACACCGATGACCTGCTGGTTGGAATTCCGGACAATCCGCACACCGCCGAGCCCGTTTTTCGCGGTGCCGCAGTTTCCCGCATTGGTGTTGATTTCCTTGATCAGGGCGCCGCTCTGGATGTTGACGATGAAGAGCCTGGCCTGACAGGATTTGCTCTCGTAGCCGTTGCCGAAAATCGCCGTCCATTGGCCGTCAAGCGTCGGTCCCGCCTGGACGTCCGTCAAGAGGTAGCCCAATTCGCTGAAACTGGAATTGCTGGAGCTCACTTCCCAGAGCACGCTTGTCGCGGACAGGGACGTCGGGCTGGAATTCAGGCTGGTGACGTCGAGTGCGAAAACCGCCGTGCGGGGACTGACGCCAGAGCTGCTGGCAACGCCGGCGCCGGCGCCGGTGCTGCCCAGCACGATGTTGGCCCAGCTGCTGGTGCCGCCGAAATACGCGTCCGTTTCGACGTTAGGGCCGTCCACGTAGAAGCGGTGGGTGTAGGTCTTGTCGGCCAGCTGGTTCACCGTTGGGAGGATGGCGTTTGGCACATAGGCAAAGGTTTCCACCCCGCCCTGCGTGACCACTGCGCCGGTTTGCGGGTTGTAGGTTCCGTCGCGGAAGGCATGCAGCATGCCGTCGTTCGCGCCGACAAAGAGAACGCCTTCCGTGCGCGCTTGCTTCGCAGCGATAAAGGCGCCATAGCTGCTTGCGCCCGCGGTGCCGCCCGGCAGCGCCCCGTA
>JANXVP010000389.1 GCA_025351615.1 Ramlibacter sp.
ACGCCCAGCAAGCGACCTCGACGGTGAATTTCGGTGCCTCCAACAGCCCGACCACCAATGTGGGCGGCGAACATCCGTTGATCGACGCCAGCAGCAATGCCCAGAACGACGGGCTGGTCGCCGGGCTGCGGGCACTGGGTCATACCGTGTCGGTCGCGGCGCAGTCGAGCGGTGTTTCGACCATCATCCGGGCGCCGGCAGCCGACGGCGGGACGATGCTGGTGGGCGGCGCCGATCCGAGGCGCGAGGGCCTGGCGCTCGGCGATTCCCCGCCCTGAGGCGAGCCGGCTTCAGGCCCGCATCAGCGCTTCGATCTCGTCGGCGTTCACCGGCACTCCACGCGAGATCAGCTCGCAGCCGGTGTCGGTGACGATGGCGTCGTCCTCGATGCGGATGCCGATGTTGTGGAATTTTTCGGGCACGCCCTCGCCCGGCCGTATGTACAGCCCCGGCTCGATGGTGAGCACCATGCCAGGCCGCAGCACGCGGCTGGGCCGGTTCTTGATCAATTCGCCCGATAGCGGATCCTTGCGCTCGCTGACTTCACCGACCTGCGACGGCTCGACATAACTGCCGCAGTCGTGCACGTCCATCCCCAGCCAGTGGCCGGTGCGGTGCATGTAGAACTGGAAATAGGCGCGCTTGTCGATCACGTCCTGCGCGTTGCCGACCTTGTTCTTGTCCAGCAGGCCGACGTCGAGCATGCCCTGCGCCAGCACCTTCACCGTCGCCTCGTGGGGATCGGTGAAGCGCGCGCCGGCCCTGGTGACATCCACCGCTGCCTGCTGGCTGGCCAGCACCAGGTCGTACAGCTCGCGTTGCGGCCCGGTGAATTTGCCGTCGGCGGGAAAGGTGCGGGTGATGTCGCTGGCATAACCGTCAAGCTCGCAGCCGGCATCGATCAGCACCAGCTCGCCTTTGCGCACCGGCGCCACGTCCGCCCGATAGTGCAGCACGCAAGCATTGGCGCCGGCGGCAACGATCGAGCCATAGGCGGGATATTGCGAACCGCCGAGGCGGAACTCGTGCAGCAGTTCGGCGTCGAGGTGGAACTCGCGCACGTCCTGGCCCTCGCGCAGCATCTTCGCGGAAAGGCGCATGGCGCGGATGTGGGCGCGGGCGCTGATCTGCGCCGCCTTGCGCATGACGTCCTGCTCCTGTGAATCCTTCACCAGCCGCATCTCGTCGAGGATCGAACATAGGTCGCGTTGCTGCCCAGGGCACAAAGCGCCATAGCGCACCCGTGCCCGCACCTTGTTCAACCAGCCGCTGACGCGGCTTTCCAGGCCTTCATGGATCGCGAACGGGAACCAGACCGCGTCCCGGTTTTCCAGCAGCCGCGGCAGCTCGTCGTCGAGCTGGTCGACCGACAGGCCGCTCTCCACACCGAGCGCAGCGGGGGCCGCTTGCGGGCCGAGGCGAAAGCCGTCCCAGATCTCGCGCTCCAGGTCCTTGGGCGCGCAGAACAGCGTGCTCTTGCCATCACCGGTGATTACCAGCCAGGCTTTCGCCTCGGTGAAGCCGGTGAGGTAATAAAAGTAGCTGTCGTGCCGGAACAGGAAGTCGCTGTCGCGGTTGCGTGGCTGCTCTTGCGCGGTCGGGATGATGGCAATGCCGGCTGCGCCGATCTGGGCCGCCACGCGGGCCCGGCGCTGTGCGTAAAGGGTGTTGTTCATGGTGCGTTGAGTTGAACGAGGCGCTCCGGGGTGCCGACGTCGGTCCAGGCCCCGGTATAAAGCTCCGCGCTGACCTGTCCATTGTCCATCGCGGCGCGCAGCAACGGCGCCAGGGGGGCTTTGAGGCCCTGCGGATTGCCGTGCGGCAGGCTGGCGAACAGGTCCTTGCGGTACATGCCGATGGTCGAATATGTGTATTTGGTGTCGGCCTGGTTCAGCGCCATGCCGTCGGCCCGCAGACCAAAGTCGCCCTTGGGATTGTGCTGCGGGTTGGGCACCAGGAACAGGTGGGCCAGCTTGCCGCTGCCGGCGAAGCGCTCCATCGTCGCGCGTGAGAACTCAAAGGCCGGCACGTACACGTCGCCGCCCACCAGCCAGAAGGTTTCCGCCAGCAGCGGCAGGGCCCGCGCGACTCCGCC
>JANXVP010000391.1 GCA_025351615.1 Ramlibacter sp.
AACACATAGGACTGGCCGATGACGCCTTGTTCGGTCAGCACCTCGACCAGCAGCAATGGAGCGGCACGCACAGTTGCGGCGCTGGTGCCCAGGACATAGCGCAAGGGCACTTCAACCGGAATGCAGCTAACGCTGCGCAATCGCAAGCCAGCCATGATCGATGCGGATTCAGCCATGGCTGGTTCCCTCCGCGTGCAGCGCCAGGATGTCCGCGATGGCCCGATTCAACGGTGTCGGGATAGCCTTGGCCCGACCGAGCTCGACCACCCCGCCGGCCAGCCATCGCACTTCAAGCCGGTTGCCACGCTGCAGGTCGTGATGCATCGACGATGTCATGTCGGGCGACACGTCGTCGGCCAGCTCCAGCCGCACCTGTGCATAGTCTTCGGGCAGCGCGACGCCGTGCGCCCGGCCGACTGCCACGACTTCGCGCATGACCTCGAGCAGGAATGCGCGGGTCCGGGGATCGCTGCGAATCGGGCCGATCGGCATGCGGATAGTCGTTGTCGTGCCGGAAAGGCCGACCAGGAACACGTATTTCTGCCAGATTTCGCGAACGATCTGGTCAGAAAGTTCGGCCTTGATGCCACCGGCCAGGCAGGCGGCCAGCAAAGCCTGGCCACGTTCCGACCGCGAACCGTCGAACTCGCCGAACAGCAGGCGCTGCATCGGACCGGTCTGGCGGATCACGCCCGGCGCTTCGATCGTGGTGGCGACGTAGCCGACGCCGCCCATCACCTGGCGTTCGTCAAAGGCGGCGCGCAGGTATTGGTCTTTCAGCACACCGTTCTGGAACGAGACGATCGCGGTGCCGGGCCCGACCATCGGGCGCATCTGCGCGATCGCCTGCTCTGTGTCCCATAGCTTGACGCACAGCATGACGACATCCGCCACGCCGATCTCACGCGGGTCGTCGGTCGCGTGGACCTTCCTGGCGTGAACCGGCTCGGGGCCTTCGATCCGCAAGCCGTTGCTGCGCATCGCCTCGAGGTGCTTGCCGCGCGCGACGAAATGAACGTCGGTACCGCCTTCGACCAGGCGGGCGCCGAAATAACCCCCGAGTCCGCCCGAGCCCATGATCGCAATTCGCATGGTGTTTCCGTTCTGGTTGCAGATACTGGTTCAGTTTCGCACGCGCAGGCGAGTGCCCGGAACCGTCACCAAGGCAGGGTTGCCCCGCTTCACAGCTGGAACGCCAGCCAGCGGATCACGCCCTCAAGCAGTTCCCGCGCCACGCCGGGCGAGCGGGCTTCGTAGGGCAATGCGCCTTCGCGCTGCCGCAGGATCCACCCGGCGAACCGCTGCACGTCCTCGGGACGGTAGAAGCCGACCATCATTTCGTAGTTCAGCAACAGACTGCGTTCGTCGAGATTGGCGGTGCCGGCCAGGGCGAATTCGTCGTCGAAAACCACCGCCTTGGCGTGGATCATTCCGGGCGTCATCCACACGCGCGCGCCGGCGCGCGACAGCTCCCGCAGCGATGCGTGCCGGGCCATGTCGGCGATCGGGTGATTCGACCGACGGGGAATGAAGAGATCGACGCTGACGCCGCGCCGTGCCGCCAAGGTGAGCGCCATCTGTAGCGTGGCGTCCGGGACAAAATACGGTGACACGGCCAGGATTCGGGTCTTCGCGGTGAAACAGCACGACACCAGCAGGGTGTAGACGGTGTCGTCGGCCTGGTCGGGGCCGCTGGGGACGAGCTGGACCGAGCAGGCCGCATCGGGCACGATCGGCGTTGGCGGCTGCGACGCTACCGCTGCGTGGGGATGGGCCGCGAATTCCCAGTCCTTGTCGAACTGCTCCTGCGCCTGGCCTGCAATGGCACCACGCAGCTCGAAACTCAGGTCGACCCAAGCGGGTTCCTTCGGGTGGAGCTGGCCATCACCTTCAAAGTAATCGGCCGCGAAATTGCGTCCTCCGATCCAGAACCGCTCTGCATCCGCGATCGCCATTTTTCGGTGATTTCGCAAGTTGGCCTTGCCTGCGAACGGGAAAGCGAGCGGCGGCGCGAACAGCGCCACGCTGACCCCTGCGCGCTTGAGCGGGCCCAGGTTTGGGCGCCCTCCCAGGTAGCGGCCAACCCCGTCGATCATGAACCGGACCCGAACGCCCCGCCGGGCCGCCTGCTCCAGATGCCGGACGATTTCGCGTCCTAACACGTCGCGGCCGAACACGAAGGTGCACAGATCCAGCCGTGACCTGGCGCTGTCGATGATCGACAGCAGGGACCGCAACGCCTGGCTGCCATCTTCATGGAGGTCGAAGCTGTCGCAGGTCGAGGGCTCGGGAAGACTCAGCGTGCCGACCAGCAGGCGGATTCGCAGGGCCGACACCTTGGCGCGAGTCGGTGCCGGCGCGCGTACCGCGGAAAGGGGTCGGGCGCGCTTTCTGGTGCCGATCAGCAGGTACAACGGAAGTGCAAGGTAGGGCACGAGCATGAAAAACAGCATCCACGCCATGGCGGCCGACGGATTGCGTCGTTGGCGTAGCGAGTGAGAAGCCGCCAGGAACAGGCCCAGCGCCAACAAGCTGACGAGCCCGTGCAGCGACAGCCAATGCCAACGGAATAAATCAGTCGACGCCATGATGGCCGGGCTTTGGGATGGGCATACCCAATTTCAGCATGCTTTGGTGTCGCCGGACCCCGGCCCAGCGGGGGTTTTCCCGGGCTCCAGGAGCGGGACATGTCGCCTGGATGCGGTTAAATTGCACGACACATCCCGGACCGGTCGTCCGTATGCAATTGAAGTCGAGCGGATTTTCCGGTTCGGCCTCGTGAGCATCTGGCCGCCGACCGGAATTCACTTCAGGAGACTTCGATGATTTTGGGCCGCTTGCGTTGTTTGACAGGATGGATCGGGTTTGCTTTTTTGGTGGCCCCGGCATTTGCCGCGGATCCGATCCTGATCGGAGTCAGCCTGA
>JANXVP010000578.1 GCA_025351615.1 Ramlibacter sp.
TCAAGGTCTCGGCCGAGAGGTTGAGGTACGAAGCCAGCTCCTTGCCCGGAATGCGATCGACCAGCTCCGGGTGCTTGCGAATGAAACGGTGCACTCGGCCGGGCGCATCGAGCAAATGCAGCGTGATGGTGTGGGCCATGATTTCGCTCATCAACTGCATCACGCTGAACTCGAAACGGTCCTTGGCCACCGGCCGGCTGCCCAGGAAATCGACCCAGGTCTTGAGCGGCAAGCTGGCCACTTGGGCCTTGGTCACGCAGACGGTGCCATACGGCGTGGGCGTGCCGAGCCGGTAGGCGGCGTAGCTCGTTTCCATGTCGCGCTCGTCGGCGAACCTCAGGATCATCTCCTTGCCTTCGGTGTTGCTCACCACGCGCTTCAGGATGCCTTCGAGGATGAAGTGCTGCTCCATCTCGCGCACGCCCTGCGCCTGCAGGAAGTCGCCCTTGCGGGCATCGACGATGACCAGATGCGGTTCCAGCTCGGCCCGATCGTCGTCACTCAGATCCTGAAGCACTACGTTTTGCTTGAGCTGCAGGCGGATCAGGTTCTTGTCGGGGTGATTCGCGAGCAGGGTCATGTCGATTTGGTCGTCAGCGCTTTTTTCGAATCTTGACCGAGGTCAATGGAGGAATCGATATCGGATTTTTATGATAACTGCCAACAACCTCTTGCATCACTTATGGAAGCCAGAGCCGACAGCCAGGCCCAACCGGAGAGACATCTCATCATGACCCACGACACAGAAGCAGGCGAATCGATCGATGGCTTCCACCTGCTGATCGACGCCCTCAAGCTGAACGACATCGACACCGTCTTCGGCCTGCCCGGCATCCCCATCACCGACCTGACCCGCATGCTGCAGGCCGAAGGGTTGCGCGTCATTTCGTTCCGCCACGAGCAGCACGCCGGCAACGCCGCGGCGGCCGCCGGCTTCCTGACGCAAAAGCCCGGCATCTGCCTGACCGTCTCGGCACCCGGTTTCCTGAACGGCCTGACCGCGCTGGCCAACGCCACCACCAACTGCTTCCCGATGATCCTGATCAGCGGCTCTTCGGAGCGCGAGATCGTGGACCTGCAGCAGGGCGACTACGAAGAGATGGACCAGCTCGCCATCGCCAAGCCGCTGTGCAAGGCGGCCTTCCGCGTGCTGCACGCGCAGGACATCGGCGTGGGCGTCGCCCGCGCCATCCGTGCCGCCGTGTCCGGGCGTCCCGGCGGCGTCTACCTCGACCTGCCGGCCAAGCTGTTCTCGCAGACCATGGACGCCGCGGCCGGCAAGAAGTCGCTGATCAAGGTCGTCGACGCGGCACCCAAGCAGCTCCCCGGCCCGGACGCCGTCAAGCGCGCTCTCGACCTGCTCAGGGGCGCCAAGCGGCCGCTGATCGTCCTGGGCAAGGGCGCAGCCTATGCGCAGGCCGACGCCGACATCCGCGCCCTGGTCGAGAAGAGCGGCATCCCTTACCTGCCGATGTCGATGGCCAAGGGCTTGCTGCCCGACACCCACGCGCAATCGGCGGCGGCCACCCGCTCCCATGTGCTGGCCGAAGCCGACGTGGTGATGCTGGTCGGCGCCCGCCTGAACTGGCTGCTGTCGCACGGCAAGGGCAAGACCTGGGGCGGCGACAAGGCCGACACCCGCCAGTTCATCCAGATCGACATCTCGCCGACCGAGATGGACAGCAACGTGCCGATCGCCGCGCCGCTGGTGGGCGACATCGGTTCTTGCGTGTCTGCGCTGCTGGCCGGCATGGGCAGCAACTGGGCCAAGCCGCCGGCAGAGTGGACCCAGGGCATCGCCGAGCGCAAGGACAAGAACATGTCCAAGATGGCCGAGACGCTGGCGCTCAATCCCTCGCCGATGAGTTTCCAGAGCGCCCTCAACGTGATCCGCAATCAGGTCAAGGCCCGTCCGGACGCGATCGTCGTCAATGAAGGCGCGAACACGCTGGACTTCGCTCGCAGCATCGTCGACATGTACGAGCCGCGCAAGCGGCTGGACGTGGGCACCTGGGGCATCATGGGCATCGGCATGGGCTTCGCCATCGCCGCCGCCGTCGAAACCGGCAAGCCGGTGATCGCCATCGAGGGCGACAGCGCCTTCGGTTTCAGCGGCATGGAAGTGGAAACCATCTGCCGCTACAACCTGCCGGTCTGCGTGATCGTGTTCAACAACAACGGCATCTACAAGGGCACCGACAAGAACCCGCTGGGCACTGACATGGCTCCCACGCAGTTCGTCAAGGGCGCGAAGTACGAAATGATGATGCAGGCCTTCGGCGGCGTGGGCGTCATCGCCAACAACCCGG
>JANXVP010000395.1 GCA_025351615.1 Ramlibacter sp.
CTCGCGCATCGTGGTGTGGACGCAAACGTCGGTCGTGATGCCGGCCAGCACCAGGTTGACGATGTCGCGAGTGCGCAGGATCAGTTCCAGGTCGGTCGCGCAGAAGGCTCCCTTGCCGGGCTTGTCGACGACGATTTCGCCGGGTCGGGGCGCCAGCTCGGGGATGATTTCCCAGCCCGGCTCGCCCCGCACCAGCACCTTGCCGCAGGGGCCGTCGTCTCCAATGCCTGCGCCAAGCTGGCGCGAGCGCCAGCGCTTGTTGGCAGGCAGGTCGGACAAGTCCGGGCGATGGCCTTCGCGGGTGTAAATGACTGTGTAGCCGGCGGCGCGCAGCACCGGCAACAAACGTTTCAACGGCTCGATCGGCGCGCGGGTCAGCGAGATGTCGTAGCCCATCTTGTCCACATAGCCGCCAGCCCCGCAGAAGTCGATCTGCATGTCGATCACGACCAGCGCCGTGTTCGACGCCTGCAGGTCGCCGTTGTACGGCCACGGATAGGGATTGGCGGCGACGAAGCGTTCCATGGCGTGCGCTGTCAGGCGACCTTCTTCAGGGGTGCGCCTGCCGCACCGGGCGCCAGCGGACGCGCCTCGGGTCCCTTGTAGCTGCGGGTCGGCGCATCGAAGCCGCACGTCGTGCCGTCCGTCACCTCCACCTTCCATGGCAACTTGTAGTTGCCGGCAGCCATGTCGTGCATGTAGGTGTAGGGACAATCCTGGGCGCCGCCCTTGACCGCCACATAGCCGCGGTGATAGAGCTGGTACATGTTGTTCTCCACGCCCCAGCCGCTGCGGGCCTCGCGCACCAGGTCGGGCCGCAACTCGCAGGTGATGATCTCGTCGACGCGGCCGCCGCCCTCGACCAGCACCGTGCCGTCGAAGTTGCAGAACATGCCCTCGCCCATCGAGTCGAAGCTGCCGTCGCTGCCGCACATGCAGACGTTGGCGGTGCAGGCAAGATTGCAGAACGCATTGGCCTGGTTGGTGATCTTCCAGGCGTGGCGGACCGGTGCGGTATAGCCGGCGGTGCGGATGATGATCTCCGCGCCCTTGTACGCCGCCTCCCGCGCCATCTCCGGGAACATGCCGTCATGGCAGATGATCAACGCGATGCGGCTCCCGTTTGGGCCCTCACAGACCGGGATGCCCAGGTTGCCCGGCTCCCAGGGCTCGACCGGCACCCACGGATGGAGCTTTCGGTAGTACAGCCTGATGACGCCGGTGTCGTCGATGATCAGGCCGCTGTTGTACGGGTTGCCGCCGGGATTGAATTCCATGATCGAGAAGCAGCCCCAGATCCTGCTGGCGATGCAGGCCTGCCTGAACGCGGCCACTTCGGGGCCTTCGAGCGAGCACATGAGTGCCGGGTTGGTGTCCATCGACAGCCCGTGCAGTGAGTACTCCGGAAAAACCACCAGGTCCATCGTCGACTGGTTGCGCCGGGCCTTGGCCACCATGTCGCAGATGCGCTGCGCCTGCGCCGCCAGCTGCGCCGGCGTTTCGACCACCGGCAGCTGCAGCTGTACCAGCCCCATCACGACACCGTGCTTCGATTTGTTGAGTCCGCCGAGTCCGCTCATATGAAATGTCTCCTTGATGCCTGATCGCTTAACGGGAAGAAAGCTCGCCGGGGCTGCCGCTGACCGCGCTGCCGGGTCGGCAGGTGATCACCAGGATTAGCAGGGTGAGCACATAGGGAACGGTGTTGAACAGGTGGTAGCCCCAACCGACGCCGACCGACTGCAGGGCCGGGCCAATGGCGCCGGCGCCGCCGAACAGCAGCGCCGCGCCGACGCAGCGGACCGGGCTCCAGCGGGCAAAGATCACCAGCGCGACCGCAATCAACCCCTGGCCGCTGGAGACGCCTTCGTTCCAGCTCCCAGGATAGAACAGCGTGAGGCAGGCGCCGCCGAGACCTGCGATCATGCCGCCGGCTGCAGTGGCTGCGATGCGGATGCCGGAAACCGAGTAGCCCAGCGCGCGGGTTGCATTGGCCGAGTCGCCCGCCATGCGTACCAGCAAGCCGGCCCGGGTGTTGGCGAAGGCCCACCAAAGCGCCGCGGCGATCGCGAGCCCGATCGGCACCAGCGCATTGACCTGCAGCGCCGAGCGCACCGCCGATGAATCGCTCCAGTTGCCCAGCGCGACGAAAGGCAGCTGCGGCGCCTGTGGCTGGATCAGCGGCTTGCCGAGATAGAACGCCAGACCGGTGCCCAGCAGCATCAGGGCGATGCCGGTGGCCACGTCGTTCACGCGTGGCAGCGAGCACAGCACGCCATGCAG